>CAYPMQ010000048.1:0-15483 GCA_964411625.1 uncultured Ignavibacteriaceae bacterium | reverse complement strand
TGATTATTGTGAGCTCTCTGGCATTGATGATCGAAACCTCACTGGGCACCCCTGCAGCCATGATCATAGGATTATCGGTTGCTGCCCAGGGGTTGATGATTATCAGGTATCCTTTTGTTACTCCCGAAACAAACAAAGCTTTCGGTATAAAAAACTCAATTAAGATTGCACGGGTATGCGGTGCAGCTGCGGCTGCTGCCGGCGTGCTTATTCCGGTATTATACCTTTTACGGACAGGATGAAAACTATAAAAATACTGATCCTGCTGATATGCGGGTTTATGCTATCTGCCGTCAGCGCGAATGCAGATTCTATTTATTTCGTGATCAGGGTGGATGATATTTTCTCGAGTTCAACATCATACGGTGCGGCAACCAACTACAATTTTGAAAGAGCGGTTGAAGCCGGCGGGGGAAAGGTTACCTATGTAACCATACCTCACAGACTAATTGAGTGGCATAATGCAACGGGTTATCTTACCCGTGAGCTTGAAAGCAGTATTCTCAGGGGCCATGAAATAGCTCAGCACGGTCAGGATCACAGGTGCGACATATGTTCTTCAACCGGGCACGAGATGTTTTGTGCAACATATAATTCAGGGTTCACACTCGCACAGCAGAAAAACAATCTTGCAGCAGGCTTTAATCTTCTGAGGGATACTGTGGGTGTTCAGCCCGTCTCTTTTGTATCTCCCGGTCATTATGAAGATTCGGTAACATACCGTGCCCTGAAAGAATCGGGTTTCACTATAATCTCCACGACTAAAGCTCCCACAAAACAGGAAGTGATACCGGGACTTTACAATCTTGCACCGAATCAGGAATTCACCTGGTTAATAAAGGAACCGGATTATAATACAAAACTGAATGCGGCTCTTGATGATATAGAGCTTAGGGGATCGGCACAGGGATATTACTGTCTTCTTCTGCATGATCCTTTCATAAGGCCTTCGTATGAAAACGGAATAGTGGTAAGGTGGATAAGGCAGCTTCTTGACTCGCTGAACCAAAGATACGGGGTGAGGATTATTTATACCACTCTCACAGATGCAGCAAACAGACTGCGAGGGATCACTGCAGTTGATGATGAACAATCAGTTACTGAGTCGTTTACCCTCAGTGAGGCATTCCCCAACCCATTCAATCCGGAAACGTCGGTCAGATTCAGTGTTCCGGATTATTCACACGTAAGAATTGAGATATTTGATATAAGCGGAAAATCTGTGAGAGTCATAACCGATCAGTTTTACCGGTCAGGATCCTATTCTCTCAAATGGAACGGAACTGATCAGGGCAATTACCCTGCGGTTTCAGGGGTTTACTTTATAAAGATGACTGCCGGGAATCAGCTGAAAATCAGGAAAGCCATTCTGCTGAAATAGCACTGCAGACTATTAACCTGATTGCAGAAAGACTGATATTTACCGGCGCATTTCCCTGATAAGCTCTTTTGCCCGTTTAAGAACGGTATCCTCCCCTCTCAGCAGATCATCGTATTTCTGCTGAACCTCAATATCGGGAAGAAGGCCATCATCCTCCTCATCGCCGAAGGGAAACTGACCGAATACGGGTATATCAAATTCAACCATAGTGTTTGGCAGCCGGGCAAAAAGTATGATACCGCCGTTAATGCCGCGCTTATTTCCCCCGGTTTTTTCACCAACCTGCACAACGAGGTCATTTGACTTCAGAAAATTTGTCATCATGAAAGCACCTGAACTGTTTGAGCCGTCTGTGAGCAGGTAGGTCCTGCCTGTGAATGCATCGGGGTTTGAGTCAATCATAACAACGCGGTCAGGGGTTCCTTTGCGGTAATATAATCCGCCCCTGTTTCCATCAACCTGCGGTGTAAGGTCTTTAACAGAATTATCCCAAGTTGAAAGATACTGCCAGAGATCATCGGGAATTTTCTGAAATCTTGATGCGGTTCTGAATTTATTCATAAAAGCAGGCCGGTTTACCAGGTATTGTGACAGCAATTCTGCAGCTTCATCTGAACCGCCTTCATTACCCCTGATGTCAAGAATAAGGCTGGCTGTACCTGAATCGCGCATTGTCCGGAAAGCATCATAAAGGAATTCCTGCCAGTTCATTTTCATTCTCCGGGTCACAAACGTTCCTATCCGGAGATACGCTGAATTATTATTTATAAGCCTGAACTCCCAGAGATCATCGCTATTATTAGTAACAGTGTTACCTGATTTTGCCAGTCTTTCTGATCTTTCGCCTCTTGATATCGCATTTACAGAATACTTTTGAGTTTTTTCCGCTCCGGGAATTCCAATTTCGAGATTGTATACTCCGTTCACGGGAGGAAACAGGAGCGGAAAAAAGACATCAAAGGTTTCAAACTCACCCGATCCCGTAAGATTCATAAAATTCATTTTCTGAGCCTCATTACCGCCATCGGCTCTGAAATATTGTTTAAGGGAGGAAACAACTGAATCTGAAGAGATCCCGTTAAAGGAAGATATGATGCTCCCTCTTTCAAGCTGATCATTACGGGAAAGATTGTCTTTGATTACAAACTTATTCTCAATAAATAATATTGTGAACGGAAGTTTATCTTTACCGTTAAGTACCGCAGCTCTGATGAGTTCGTTCTGGTTGTAAAAATTGGTGTGCGTGTGTCCGCACTTAACCAGCAGTGCAAGTTTCGAAAAGAGAAGATATGCATCACGCAGAGAAATTTCATCGGGAAGATTTTTGACCGCAGTATCAAATGCATTTTTCAGAGAAAGTGAATCTGTGTATCTGTATATGCCCGGATGAAGTGTGAAGATCATTTTTTCCATCAGGCGGATATCTGAAGAAACCTCATCTCTTCTGAATTTAAGACTTTTGTATCCTTCAGCCGCAGCATAATTAACCGTTCCGAAAGTATCGGTGATCCCGGGTAAAAAGTTTTCAGAATGGTAATAAAACCGGTTAACTTTAAGATTTTCCCGGTTTTTCCCGTCGGTTATATATTTGTACTCAAAATAACCGGGTACAGGGAGGTCGGTAACAGTCTCCCACCAGCCGTCACCGTCAGGGTCAGTCATTATAATATCCTTATCCCATGAAAGAGGAGGAATGTTACCCCTTACGCCTACCGTAGTCATCTCTTTTCCCGCTTTATCGTTTTTGGGCAGGTAAACAGAAAATTTAACCGGCATTGTTTGTAAGGCAGGAAATAAATTCTGTGCGTTAACCGTTAAAATAAGAGAAATAAGCAATGCAGCAGAAAGTAAAGTAAATCGCATATAATTCCGGGTTATTTTTTAGGGATAAACAGTTCATTGAGGATGAAGGTTCAGCCTTCGGGAGAGGGAAAACATTCAGCAAATTACCCCGTAAGGCAATTGCTAAAATAGTTAATCCGCCGAAAAAGAAAAAAAGCTGCCCGTTTTATGGAGCAGCCCTGAAAAAATATTTATTGCAGTTTTAATTTGAATCTCTATTTAAGCAGAGTGAGTTTCTTCGTTATTGAGGTGTTACCAGCCTTCAGAACATAGAAATATACTCCCGAGCCAAGATTGCGCGGTTCAAATTTTATACTGTACAACCCGGGGTATTTGAATTCATTAACCAGAACATCAACAAGGTTTGCGTTAATATCATAAACGGAAATATTTACGAAACTCTCTTTCCCGATTTCGTACCTGATGGTGGTTTCAGGATTAAAGGGGTTGGGATAGTTCTGATGGAGAACAAATGAAGAGGGAGAGTCCTCATTCTCAATACCTGTAACGGTAAACTGAATTTCTTTTTCTGCCGCAACCACTGGAATATTTGGGTTCGCATTATACATCTGAACAAACTTCTGAGCATCATAGGTCTGAACATGGCTAAGATGATCAGCAAACTCATACATCACGGTCTGGAAGAGCAGTTTTGTGTTAACGGTTACCGATGTGGCATTACCTTTTGCAAAACGATATTTTACGACATCCCTGCCGCTGCCTTCCACTCCGCCTGTCTTGTTGAAGTCGGGATCATTCAAGGCATCACCAACAATTGCGGTGCTGTCATAAGAAATGTGGCCTGAAGTAAACCCGACCGGCGGGATCCTGTTATCTTTAAGATATTTTGCCGCTCTGAGAAGAGTATAAGTTCTCTCGTTATCAACATCACCCATTATAGCCTCATAAACCTGAATCTGGTCACCCTGATTTATAACATCAAAATGTTTTTCGTAGGATGAATCATAACCGAGGATTTTCCCGTCCGAATTATATCTGCCATTATCGAACATCACGTTTCCGAGCTGGTCTTTTGCCTGAAGATTAATCCACATACGCCTAAGCGGAATGCCCGAAGGAATTTTATGCCCCGTGAGATTCTGAATAACCACGGTAATTTCTATTGAATCACCGATAATTTCAGATGTGGCTGAGAGCGAAACGCCGTTCCTGAGATTCTGAAGTGCCTTTTGCTGAGTCTCTGTAATCTGAGCCGCCGATGCAGTGAGCTGCAGTGAATCAATATTATTTTTCATGACTTCAAGCATATAATGATTACCGCCTACAAAATCATGTTTTTTAAAGGGAGACCTTTTTTGAGTATGCCAGAATGGGATGGTAGCAATATCTATTGAATCTGTTATGACGGGCATATGACACGACTGGCAGTTTGTTCCTGTTCCGTAGTAGACGGAGTTTTTATACTCCAGATATGGAGTCTGTTCCGGAAAATAACCGGCAATCTGATTATTGTTATCGAGGTAAGGAGTGAAAAGAGTATGACAGGTGGCGCACAGTTCCGATGTGTTCATGTGAGTTGAAAAAACCGGCGTGAAATTACTCATGTTCACCATCGGACCGGTAAGAGGATTCTGATAAGGTCCGTAAATGGTTCGGGTGGTATCAATTTTATAGTGCCCTGAATAGCTTGCCTGCTGACCAAAATTATCGGGTTTAATCTGATGGCAAACCGTGCAGCTGACCCCGTCATTAGCGTATGTGCTTAATCTCAGGCTATCCATGTTATAAAACTCATTGCCGTCATGTTCAGACTGGGTGTAGCCCATGGGTGCATGGCATCTTGTGCAGGTGTTTTCTATTGTATTTTTAAGGAACGGAAACCTGTCCGTTTCCGCTGAGACCATTGCTCTCCAGAGGGGATCTTTTGAAGAATTTCCCATCATGGTGGAGCGCCATGTGGTCACCATTGAAACATCCTGACCATTGTGGGTAAGAACGTTCACTCCGTCAGAGGAGTGGCAGATTGCACAGTTACCTGAGCCGGCAAACATTGATGTCTGTACATTGGGGAGTGGTGCCTGGGCAGATAACGAAATTATAAAAAGAGCTGAGGCCGCAATAATTTTGTTCAGCATGTTAAGAACGCAGAATCTGAATAAATCTTTTTCGGTTTGATGCAAGAAACGAAAAAGCGGTTTAATTTGCAAGCAATTAAGTTTATAAATTGGCGAGAGAAATCATGATGCCGGAAATTCCCCCCCCTAAAAAAAATACAGAATAAATCTCTGCATTTTCAGCCTTAAAAGTGGATTCACGCAGAAAATCTTTTTGAATTTCCGGTAAAATGACGTTATTTTGTAACGTTGATATAAATAAAAGTCAGGTTATGGCAAAATCACTCAGACAACAGAAACTTGAGGAGCAGCTCAGAAACGATATAATCAATGCTGCCCTTGAAATTGCTGAAAGCGAAGGCTGGGAAACAGTTTCCACAAGAAAAATTGCAGACAAAGTGGAAGCCACCACCACTCCGATATACCATTATTTCGGGAGCAAGGAAGGCATACTTGAAAAGATTCAGCTGGAGGGCTTCAGACGCTTCAGAGAAGTTGTAACCGCCGGGGCTTCATCTTCTGCCGATCCCGCAGAGGCTCTTCTTGATATTGCGACCAATACTTTCAGGTTTGCTTCAGAAAGCCGCCAGCTTTACAAGCTCATGTTCAATCTTGACGGAGTGTACTGCAGCAGCAAGCCTAAAGAAGAAATTAAAGCAACCACAAAAATACTGATGGATGTTCTCAAAAAAATCACTCCTTCAGATGTTCTTGATAATTTTATGAGTTACTGGGCTCTCACTCATGGGTTTATAACAATAGGTCTCACAAATGATCTGGGAACAGATATTAAATCAATGGAGAGTGTATACAGAAATTCCGTTAAAAGGTTTATAGGGAGCATAAGGCGGTGATATCAGTACTAACAGCCCGGCGGGTCAGTGACATCAATTCTAACAGTGACAACGGGGGGTGGTGATGCAGCTGTTTCTTAAGGCTCTGAATTTTGCTGCGGTGAAACACAGAAATCAGAAGAGAAAAAACTTTGCAGCCACTCCTTATGTAAATCATTTGATTGATGTGGCCGGCCTGATCTCCGAAAAAGGCGGTATTGATGATGAGATAATTCTTGCTGCAGCGGTACTGCATGATACCATTGAGGATACTGAAACCACCCCTGATGAGCTTACCGCACTGTTTGGTGAGAAGATCTCTGAGATCGTATCAGAGATGAGTGATGATAAGACTCTTGATAAAAAAGTCAGGAAACAGAAACAGGTTGAGGAATCGCGTTATAAATCTTATGAAGCAAAGGTGATAAAAATTGCTGATAAAATAAGTAACGTGAAAGATGTTCTTTACAATCCCCCGGCACTCTGGCCTTTATCAAGAAGAAAGGATTATCTGCTTTGGGCTAATGATGTGGTGAATTCAATAAGGGGCACCAACCCCGGGCTTGAAGCGGAGTTTGACTTTCTTTTTAATAAAATAGATACAATCAGATAAGGTCAGCCGGGGTAAAAATGGCAGAGAGAATTACGGGAGAAATTGACAGATACCTGTTTTTCAATGAGGTAAAAAGCTATGGGGTTTTTAAGCTGAGGGGGGGTATTGTGGTTGTGGCAAATTTTGAACGGCTTCTTGCAGGTGATCAATTTGAGTTCACGGGAGAGTGGGTTGAGCATAAAACTTACGGCCGGCAGTTTGCTGCAAAGGAATTCAGAAGAATTGAGGTGGATAATAAGCCTTCTTTACTAAAGTTTCTTGAATCGGGTGCGGTAAAAGGGATAACAAAGAATCTGGCCAATAAAATAGTTGAAAGATTTGGTGAAAAGACGCTTGACGTACTTAATAATTCTCCTATTAAACTTGTAAATATTCAGGGGATCGGACTAAAGAATTACGATAAAATCAAAAAAAGCTGGGAACTGAGAAAACATGATATCGAAGTCCTGATATACCTTGCACAGTTTAACATACCTGTAAGCGTTGCAGCAAGAATTGCCGAATATTACGGAAAAGAGACTCAGAAAACTGTTGAAAGTAATCCTTACCAACTGATCTTTACTATAAAAGGCGTTGGATTTATAACCGCAGACAAAATAGCAAGGCGGCTGAAATTACCGATGAACCATCCCGACCGGCTTAGAGCCGGTGTGTTGTATGTCTTCGAGAATCTTGCGCAGTCAGCAGGACACACTTATCTGCCTCTGGAAGTTCTGCTGAAAGAACTTAAAAAAGAGCTTGAAGTTACTCCGGATGACGTTCTCCCGATAATTAGCGAACTCACAGAAAGCGGAATACTTCATAAGCACGGAGATCTCTATTTTATCAAAACTCTTTATGACACAGAACGTCTTGTGGAAAATGAGTTATTCGGTCTCCTCCGGACAAAAACACTTTTCAAAGGGAGAATTACAGGTGAGAGAGACTATTCAGATGAGCAGTTATTAGCAATTAAAAAAAGCTGTTCTGAAAAACTCCTCGTTATCACGGGAGGACCGGGAACAGGGAAAACAACCACTCTTGAAGAAATAGTGACACTATATAAAAGGATGAAACGGGATATCCTTCTTTGCGCCCCAACGGGCAGGGCGGCAAAACGAATGAGCGAAGTTATCGGGGTTGAAGCGAAAACGATTCACCGCATGCTGGAGTATGACGGCGAAAAAAACAAGTTCAGATATAATTCATCCAATAAACTGAGGGCCGATCTGATAATCATTGATGAGCTTTCAATGGTGAACATTGAGCTGTTTTATTCATTGATTCAGGCAATAAAACCCGGAACAACAGTGGTGTTTGTGGGAGATAAAGACCAGCTTCCACCCATCGGGCCCGGTAATCCCCTGCTTGACATGATTGAATCCGGAAACATACCCGTTGTAACGCTTAACAAGATTTTCAGGCAGGCTGAACACAGCAGAATAATTAGAAACTCACACTCAATCAATAAAGGAATACTCCCTGATCTTGAACATCATGAAGGAACAGATTTCTTTTTTATTGAAAGGGAGACAAAGGATATCCCTGATCTGATAACCAAGTTGTGCACAGAGGTTTTTCCCTCAAAATTCGGGCTTGATCCCCGGTTTGATATTCAAGTGCTGACTCCAAGTTACAAGGGGCTTGCGGGGGTGGATAACCTTAATAAAATGCTTCAGGAAAGCCTTAATTCAAAAGGATTTGTTTTCGGATCTGCCCTGAAAAAATTCAGAGTGAGCGATAAGGTAATGCAAACGGTGAATAACTATGACAAGAACGTATTCAACGGTGATGTCGGTATAGTTAAAAGGGTTGATGATGATGAGGAGGTAGCTTTTATCAGGTTCGGTGATGAGGTTGTTGAGTATGAATATGATGAACTCGAAGAACTTACACTTGCTTATGCCACAACAGTACATAAAGCCCAGGGTTCAGAATATCCCTGTGTGATTTTTCCCGTGGCATCGGAGCACAACTTCAATCTCCGTCGCAATCTGATATATACTGCTGTAACACGCGCAAAGAAGATGATGGTGATCATAGGACAGAAAGAGACTCTTGCAGAGGCCATAAAAAAAAGCGATACCGACCGGAGGTTTACTTCACTCTTCAAACTTGACAGGCTGAATCCCCTTCCGTAAGGGAGTTTTTCACATATTTCCCTTATATTTCATCTGTTGCAAAAAATAATTTAACCGCTATATAGTTAAGAACCATCTGATGAAAAACCATCTCATCTTTTTACTGCTGTTAACATTCCCAATCTGTTCACAAACCATATCTGATGAATATTTTGAGATCAACGGTGAAGCATATTTCACATTCACTGTTTTCAATAAAGCAGAGCTCAGGGAGCTCACCAAAATCATCTCAATTGATAACTTTGACGGAAAAAATGTCTTTGCTTACGCAAATAAAAAAGAGTTCAGAAATTTTGAAAAACTCGGTTACAGAGTAACTCTGCTTCCTCCTCCGGGAGATATTCCCGTAAAAATGGGAAATCCCAAAGTAAGCGGAACCTGGGATACTTATCCGACTTATGAGCAGTATGAAAGCATGATGTATGCGTTTGCATCTCAGTTTCCCAATCTCTGCAGAATAGTTAATGCAGGCTCAACAACCCAGGGACGAAAAATCCTTTTTGCAGTGATATCAGATAATGTGTCTGTATCAGAAGAGGAGCCCTTAATGATGTACTCATCATCAATTCATGGTGATGAAACCGCAGCTTACGTAAACATGATAAGACTGATAGATTATCTCCTTACAGGCTATGAGATTGATCAGAGGGTAACCAGACTCGTTAACGGACTTGAGATCTGGATCAACCCCAATGCAAATCCTGACGGCACCTATAGGTCAGGCAATTCCACGGTTACGGGTGCCCGCAGAGGCAACGCTAATAATATTGATCTCAACAGAAATTTCAGAGATCCCGTTGCCGGTCTGCACCCTGACGGCAACAGTTATCAGCCTGAAACTATAATCATGATGAATCTGGCTGATACCTATGGTTTTGATCTCTCCGCAAATTTTCACGGAGGGGCTGAAGTGGCAAATTACCCGTGGGATTCAAGAGTTGCCCGTCATGCTGATGATAACTGGTTCATTTATATTTCAAGAAGATATGCCGATACGGTTCATGTTAACAGTCCCAATACAACATATATGCGGGGATTCAACAATGGCATCACCAACGGGTGGGACTGGTACCCCGTTTACGGCGGAAGGCAGGATTATTACACATATTTTGCACGCGGCAGGGAAATTACCTTTGAGCTCTCTAATACAAAGCTTATTGCTGCCTCTTACATCCCGACCATCTGGAATTATAACTATAAATCATGGCTTGGTTACATGGAGGAGCTACTCACCGGTGTACAGGGGACAGTGAAAGATCCCGCCGGAAATCCGGTTAAGGCAATGATCACTGTTAACGGGCATGATAACACTAATTCGGAAGTTTATTCTGACTCCGTAACGGGAGCCTATATCAGGATGATCTACAGCGGAACATACAGCATTACTTTTTCAGCGCCGGGATTTGAGTCATATACTGTGAATAATGTTGTCACTGCCAATGGAGAAAAGACACCACTGAATGTCACTCTATATCCCACAGGCTGGGTGCCTGTTGAACTTATCCGATTCAGGGTTAACAGAACAGGGTTAACAGCCGAAGTTTCATGGGAAACCGCCACTGAAACCAACAATGCGGGATTTGAGATAGAAATTTCACGCGATGGTTATGCTTACAGTAAGTTAGTAAGTGTTGAAGGCAGGGGCAGCAGCACTGAACCAGTTTCTTACAGTAAAAAAATAACCCTGCCTGATAATAAAGCATATTACGTAAGGCTGAAACAGACAGATTTTGACGGAACTGTTTCCTACAGTAATCCGGTCCTGACGGAGGGGATAAACGCAGAAAGTTTCAGATTAACTTCAGCCTACCCTAATCCTTTTAACCCGGTGACAAGGCTGAATTTTGAGCTGGCAGAACCATCGGAAGTTAAACTCGTTGTTTATTCACCTGAGGGAGCTGCCGCCAAAGAAATCAATTACGGTTTCCGTGATGCGGGCGCATACAGTGAAACAGTCGATTTCTCGGAACTGGCAGGCGGTGTATATATCATTCAGCTCAGAGCCGGTTCCGGCGTTCAGAATAAAAAAGTCGTTTACTTAAAATAAATTATGCGGATAAATCAAGATGAAAATAATCAGGATTCTTCTTTTACTTTTTCTGCCGGTCCAGATATTCGGGCAGAATGTCTCATTTAATCCGGATACCGTTAAAGCAGGTCAGTTTGACATGGGAAAGATGTGGACTTTCGAAAACCCGCCAATTGAATATTTCAGCAAAACTTATAACTTCAAACCCTCTGATGAGTGGCTTGAAAAAGTAAGGCTGGCTGCTCTCAGGCTCTCAAGCGGATGCTCTGCATCATTCATCTCTGAAGACGGTCTGGTTATGACAAATCATCACTGCGGCCGTAATATCATATACAAAGGGCAGAAAGAAGGAGAGGATTTTCTTAGGGACGGGTTTTATGCCGGCAGCACTGAAAATGAACGGAGAATTCCGGATCTCTCTCTTGATCAGCTCGTTGTTGTAAAAGATGTTACAAAAGAGATCAATGATGCAATGGCTCAGGGAAAGAGTGATGCAGAGAAACTGAGTCTGAAAGATAATAAGATTGATGAACTGATTGCAGAAGGACAGAAAGAGAATCCGGAACTTCAGTTTACAGTGGTTCCGCTCTATAATGGAGGAAAACACTCTCTTTACGGCTATAAAAAATATTATGATGTAAGGCTCGTATTTGCTCCTGACCTGCGTACAGCTAAATTGGGAGGCGATTATGATAATTTCACTTACCCGAGATACGGTCTTGACTGTATGTTTTTCCGCGCTTATGAGGATGGTAAACCGGTTAAGACCGAGAACTATTTTGAGTGGAGCGAAAAAGGAGGAGAAGAAAGTGAACTCGTCTTTGTTGTAGGTAATCCCGGCAGCACCAGCAGAATTAACACAGTTGCACAGATGGAGTTTGAGCGTGATTACATTAATAAACCTGTAGTTGACTGGCTTAAGGATCTGTACGGGATTATTGAATCGCAGGTGATGAATGGAAATACAGAAAACTACAAACTTGTGGCAGAACTCTATTCAATTGGAAACGGTCTTAAGGTTTATGAAGGAATTTATAACGGCCTTAATGATCCCTACCTGATATCCAGGAAAGGCGCTTTTGAGAAAAAATTCAGAGAGGCGGTGCTGTCAGATGCCGGGCTTAAAGATAAATATGGTCATCTCTGGGATGAAATTGCTCAGAACCGTGAAAAAGTTAAACCGATTGCAGCAGAACTTTTCGGGTATAACATCAACAAAAGATATGCCTCGGAGCTCTTTAAAGCGGCAGCTTCAATTGTAAGAATTGCCGAAGAAAGAAAAGCTGATCCTTCAAAATACAGTGATGCTCAGCTTGACTCAATAGCTGCTGCTTTTTATCCCTCCTCCGGTGATAAAGAGTTACAGGAAAGATATATCCAGGTGCAGGTTAATATTATCAACCGCAATCTCTCAAAAAATGCTGAACTCCTTAAGTTGCTTTTTGACGGTAAAACAGGTGCAGATGCAAAGAATTATCTGCTTGAAAAGACCGGACTGGATGACGCGGATTATTTGAAAGATCTGATAAAGAAAAATCCGGATGACATTCTGAAATCTGATGACCCGCTCATAAAGTTCTTTATTACTGCAAAAGCAAAACTTACTGAATATCAGACACTGAATAAAAGTCTCAATGAACGCGATGAGATCAATAACGGCCTTCTTGGCGAGGCTTTGTATGCGGTTTACGGAGAATCCATTCCGCCTGATGCCACATTCACACTCAGAATAAATGACGGTGTCATAAAGGGTTACGATTACAACGGAACAAGAGCTCCCGTGATGACAACATTTTACGGTGTGCTCGATAGATATTACTCCTTTAAGAAAAGATTTCCGTTTAATCTGCCGCCGGTCTGGGAAAACCTGCCAAAGGATTTTGATCTTTCAACCCCGCTCAATTTTATCACGACTAATGACATTATCGGAGGTAACTCAGGCAGCCCCATGATTAATAAAGACGGAAAAATTGTTGGGCTCATCTTTGACGGAAACATGGAGAGTCTCACCGCTGATTTTATCTATACAGATGAAAAGAACAGAGCAATTGCAGTTCATTCACAGGGTATGATTGAAGCAATTTCAGATTTGTACGGCGCCAAAGACCTTGCAAAAGAGATACTGCAGGGGAGGAAGTAGCAGTTTTGTTTAATGCTGTTTATGTTTACTCTTACCTTTAGCGGGGCTAATAATATTCAGACAGGATAAATAGGATAGAACGCAGATTTTATTCGTTCTTTGTGCGTGGTTCTTGGTTCTTTGTTCCGCTTGCGGTTTTGGGAAACACGAATTTTGCGAATGAATCAAACTAACACGAATAATTTTTGTCATTTTTTTGTGTAACGACCGGTGAAACTCTTTTATGCGGTGATTCTGGCTGCAGCAAAACATTAGAAACGCTGATTAAGCGGATGAAGCGGATCCACGCGGATAATTTTTAATAATTGTTTTGCTGCCCTGCTTTTTGACTCCATTGAGCGGAGAAGATCTGTGGATTTCAGAAAAAAAAGATTAATCATAATGGTTAACTATCAAGAGTATATCAATGAACAGTAAGATGGAAATAGTTTCTGACTTTATTAATGCTACAAATAAAAGGGATTGGAATAAGGTTCTAACACTTATTCATAAAGATTTTATCAGGCATAGTTCATCGGAACCCAGAGAAATAAAAACAAACCATGGTTTGGTCAAATTTCATCAGGACGAATTACTTATCTTTCCGGATTTGGAAGAGAAAATAGTTTTTATAATTCAAGAAGGCGATATGGTTGCTGCAAGAATAAATTTTTCGGGGACACAAACCGGAAAACTCTTAAATTTCCCTCCATCGGGTAAGAAGCTGGTAGCAGAATTCAATTGCTTTTTTCGTGTGACGGAAGGTAGGATTAAAGAAAGTTGGATTGAATACACCAATTTAAACTGACTTATTCAATTGGGGCACTATAAATTGAACGGATGAACAAAATAAAAACAAATAGAAAAATGCTGAAAAATTCTATCGCCTGAATTGTCTGAGTCGTTTTTTAAGAGATGTGCTGGCCGCTATGATTATTGTCTCAATGCGAAGAAATTGATCCCTGAACTCCTGCGGCGCATAAACTTGAGTATCATCTGCCGGTAAAATAAATAACCGGAACTAATAATTAAGGGAAAAAGATGATGAATATACTATTTCAAACAATAGACCGAACATCAGTAGAAAAATCAGAACACAAAGGAGAAACCGGAACGGCATACTTGCAGACAGTTCAGTCTGAAAGACTTAGAATCAGAATTTTGGAATATTCAGATCGGTATTCTGCAGATCACTGGTGTCAAAAAGGAGATATTGTGCATTGTCTGGAAAGTGAATTTATGAGTGAACTTAGCACCTGTGAGAAAATTAAACTGACACAGGGTGAAACTTATGTTGTATCTGATGAACTCAGTTCTCATCGCTCAGTTTCTGCGGGCGGCGTAAAGCTCCTTATGATTGACGGAGATTTTTTAAGGAAGATTCAGTGATATTGAGGCTGAGAAAAAATAGCCGGCTGGTATCGTCAGATTGCCAAAATATCTGCAGTGTTCCGGGTACTGATTTCGGTTAAATCGCTGAATTATCAGTAAGCAAAGGTTAGTGTTGCTTTCATTATCCAATGGCAGGTTGCCGTATTGCTCATAGTAAGTTATTCAGTTTTTCCCTGCGGGGCGTGTCCAAAGTTTTTGATTCTCTGTGCATTCAGCTCTGATCACTATTAACCTCCGCCCAAAGAAACCCTTATATTGGCATTTTATCTTAATACGATATGATGCTCTGAAAAAAGGTATGCTGATATCGGGTAAAATCGCCATTCCGGGAATTTATTATTGAAGTTTGTCTTTAGGTATCCGGAAAGGGTTAATCACACTCCCTGTATGGAAGTTATAAAACCGTTATTTTTTCCCCTGTTAATTAACGGAGTAAATAATCAGGGCGATCTCAGGGTATAAATTAACAGTTTTAACCCAGGCTTAAATCAAAACGGGTATCAACTCATTTTTTAGTTAAGTTGATACCCGTAAAACCGATCCGGCAGGATCTCAGGTCATGACATGAGGATTATTTCATCAGAAGCATTTTGATTGCTGAGGTATGAATCCCTCCCGAAACTCTGAGAATATAGACTCCCGATGGTAAATCGGTGCCATTGAACTTCAAAATATGATTCCCCTGATTCAGTTCACCATTCTGAAGAGTGGCAACTTCACTGCCTGAGGCATCAAACACCACCGCTTTAACAAAAGACCTTTCAGGAATTGAGAAAGATATAATTGTTTCAGGGTTAAAGGGATTAGGGTAATTCTGATGCAGAACAAATGATCCGGGAATTTCAAAATTTACTTCGGCGGCATCTGAGTAACTGAAGCTGCCGTCATAATCGGTCTGTCTGAGCCGGTAGCAGGCAGTTCCTATAAGAGGATTCAGATCACTCCAGGAATAATTGCGGGGAGAAACAGAAGTTCCGTTACCAGGCACGAACCCTATTTTACTGAAAGATTTTCCATCTGTACTTCGTTCAATATCAAAACCGTAGTTATTCTTTTCTGTTGCGGTGCTCCAGCTGAGC
>CAYPMQ010000047.1:0-15821 GCA_964411625.1 uncultured Ignavibacteriaceae bacterium | reverse complement strand
GATTCTATATGGCAAAACTCCGGCTCAGGGAGAAGTAAAATTAATAAAGGTGAAAAATTGATTAAAAAGATTTCGTTATATCTGCTGATGTTTCTGTGTCTGACGACCCGTCACTCATTACCTCAGCAGATTCCTTCAGAGATTATTACTGACTGCGGATTTAAAGGGAGCGTAACACTTTATGATCTCAGGCAGGACAAGTGGCTTTTCAGTGACGGCCCGGATGCACAAATCCGGCTTATGCCCGCATCAACTTTTAAAATCATTAATTCTCTTATTGTGCTTCAGGAGGGACTTGTTAGTGATGAGAATGAAATTATAAATTGGGACGGGAAGGAGAGAGGTTTTGATGCATGGAATAAAGACCTTTCATTAAAAGATGCGTTTACGGTTTCCGCAGCATGGGTTTATCAGAAGCTGGCCTTAAAAATCCCCGTGGAAAAGTACCTTTATTACCTCACTGAATGCGGCTACGGAAATAATACAATCGGCAGTCACATTGATTCCTTCTGGATCGATGGCTAACTGGAAATCTCTCCGGTTGAACAGATTAACTTCTTGCGCAGACTTAAAAGAGGTGACCTGCCTTTTTCTGAAGCTGTAATGGTTAAAGTGAGAGATATTATGACTATCGAACAAAATAAAGATTATATTATGAAGGGTAAGACCGGCTGGGGAAGAAAAGACGGAGATGACACAGGATGGTGGGTGGGTTATATTGAGTTGAGTGACAATACAGTTTTTTTTGCGGCAAGGATCATAAAGAAAACTGAAGATAAAAATCCGGCCTTCCCTGACTGCCGTAAATCAATAACCAAAGCTGCTCTGCGTTATCATGGGTATATAAATTGACCATTTTTTATATACAATGAAAAATTAACAAAATCTTAACGGACAATATCCTTAACTTGCATTGATTTTCATGCCCCTTAGAGTGGCTTTTCTATTTTAAGGCATTTGTCAAATCTCAGCAAATCACCTTAGTAGTTAATTTTCTATTTTAAGGCATTTGTCAGCCCTCAGCAAATCACCTTAGAAGTTAACAGAGCAGTGAAAAAACCCCACCCTGAGAAGCATTCCTGATTTTTAATGTAACTTTTCCCCACTTTTTACCCGGAGAGGGAAAAATCCCCATTTACAACCCATTAGAATGATCTTAAGTACATTTCAGCCGGTAATAAATACCCGCTTTAAGTGCCGGATTATTGTAATCCTTTAATTTAATAGAAGTTACGGAATTCAGATAAATAATTAATTAAATGACCTTATATAACTTCATGTAAATATTAGGAATCTGCCTGTAAGTCATTGTAAACAAATAAAATATTTTACTTTAATTCTTGATTTCCGAAATAAAAAAGTGTATTTTTGCCATTAAAGTAGTGAAAAGTGGTGATTATACCCATAAAATGGTGAAGTGATTGTTCAAAGGTCATTTCAGACACAGTATAGATGCGAAAGGCAGAATAGCCATTCCTGCAAGGCTGAAAAAATATTTCAAGCCCGAAGCGGAGAATAGTGTCGTTATGACCAAGGGAATTGGCATGGATGGCATTGGTCACTGTATAGATGTATATCCCAAAGATGCCTGGCAGCTTGTTGAGGATAAACTCTCAAAGCTGAATCCTTACAATAAAAGTGAACAGCGTTTTATCAGAACAATACTCTATAATGCTCAGGAAGAAACAATGGATAATCAATCAAGGGTCCTGGTGCCTCAGCATCTGATTGAGCATGCAGGGCTTAGCGGGGAAGTTCTGATCATCGGAACCCTTGACAAATTCGAAATCTGGAATCCTGAGGTTTATGACAAGTATGAAAAAGCCTCACCGCTCTCATTTGAGGATACAGCTGAAACAGTTATGCGTGAGTTATGACCCAGATACATGTTCCCGTGATGTGGAAAGAATGCAGAGATTTCCTTATTACGGAACGGAGCGGTGCTTACTTTGATGGTACTGTGGGGTTTGGTGGTCATCTTGAAAAATTTTTAGCTGAACTGGACAGCAACGCTCTTTATATCGGGACAGATTCAGACGATACCGCAAAAAAATACACTTCCGAAAAATTTTCAGGTGATTCACGAGTCAGAATATACGACCTGAATTTTACACAAATAGCAAAAATTGCAATACTTGAAGGAATTGAGTTCTTCACCGGAATTTTTGCGGATCTGGGTGTTTCTTCATTTCAGCTTGATTCTTCAGATGCGGGATTTACATACAGGGCCGAATCTGATCTTGATATGAGAATGAATAAAAAGCAGGGGAAACCGGCTTCTTACTATGTAAATAACCTGGATGAAGCAGAAATAACACGGATTTTGCGGGAGTTTGGCGAGGAACATGACGCCGGGAAAGTTGCGCGGGCAATCACTGCAAAGCGGGAAATAAAAAAAATTACTACAACCACTGCCCTGGCAGAGATTATAGAGGATATAACTCCTCCTAAATATCTGTATAAAAGACTCTCAAGAGTTTTTCAGGCTTTCAGAATACTGGTAAATGATGAACTCGGAGTTCTGAGGGAGTTTCTGGAGAAAAGTCTGAATCTGCTTGCCCCCGGGGGCAGAATTGCAATTCTTACCTATCACTCTCTTGAAGACAGGATAGTTAAAGAAATATTCAGAAATGCAGAAAAAGGCTGTATCTGTCCGCCCTCGTTTCCGGTTTGTGTATGCGGCAGAAAACCGGTTATGAGGGCAGTAGTCAGGAAACCACTGGTTCCATCTGAAGAAGAGATTAAGATTAATAACAGAGCAAGAAGCGCAAAACTTAGAGTTTCGGAAAAGATATGAAGTCATACAAAAAACATATTGCATTATCGCTTATAGCGGCTGTGATATTTTTTTCATTCGTTATGACTTATGTTACTGTAAATCTGAGCATGAACAAACTTCACCGTGAAAGTGAAAATCTCAAAGAAGAGATTGTTAAGCTAAAAGACAAGCGTGTTTATTATTGGGCAAGATATCAGGAGCTCGCATCCCGTGATAATATAATTCCTTTCGTTGTCTCAGAACTGGGGCTGGAAGAGAATAATTCGCCTGTAAAGGTGATAAAAATAGATAAGAATAAGATATATGAAACTGAAAAATATCTGAGAGGCAAATGAGTTTCGGTAGAATGATGACAGTCTCAGCTGTGCTGCTGGTATTCTTCATATTAATAGTCATAAGACTTATCAATATTCATGTTGTAAAAGCAGAAGAGTACTCTTTCTTTGCCAAGAGACAGCAGTACGGAACTGAAGATATCCCCACTCAGCGCGGATCCATATTTGACCGCAACAACACTCTGCTGGTTTTCAACCGGAGAGATGTTTCGTTTTTCGTTGATACAAGACTGGCAATCAAATATAAAAAAGATACCGTGATAGCAAGGCTTTTTGCCAAAAACCTCGGTAAGGATCCCGATCATTATCTTGCTCTGATAAGATCGGGGAAAAAATTTATAAGCCTTGAAAAGAAACTCAGCTCTGAGAAAGCCGCAGCCTTAAGGGGTGTTGTGCTTGACGGACTAATAATCAAAGAAGATCCCACAAGAATTTATCAGTACCAGACACTTGCCTCTAATCTTCTCGGATTTGTAAACAGGGATTATGAAGGCGCTGAGGGTGTGGAACTCTCGGCAAATGATGATCTGAAAGGGGTACCAGGCAAAAAAACTTTTCTCAGAGATGCACAGGGTAATATGATTTCTCTTGTGGAAGATGCAACAGTCTATCCTTCACCCGGAGACAATATCGTTCTCACTATTGATAAGGAAATCCAGTACGCACTCGAAACCGAACTGAAAAAGGGTGTTGAAGAGAGTAAGGCAGAGCATGCCGTTGGTATAGTGATGAATCCGAACACCGGTGAAATTCTTGCAATGGCAAGCTTTCCCGATTATGATCCCGCACGTCCGGGAGATTTTGACGCCGATATCCGGAAAAACAAGGCTATCACGGATGTTTACGAACCGGGTTCCACTTTCAAGGGTATTGCAATGGCAACTTATCTGGACCGCAAAGTTTGTTCACCCGATGAAGTTATTTATGCAGAGAACGGGAAGTACAGATATAACGGCGTATATATAAGTGACTCACACGGAGAGGGGAATATTACCGTAGAAAAAGTTTTTGCGGTTTCATCGAATATCGGAATGTCCAAACTCTCTGAAAGAGTAAACAATGAAGATTTTTATAAGTACACACGGGCATTCGGATTCGGAAATATAACAAACGTAGGACTTAAAGGTGAGGTCAAAGGCTCACTTAAAATGCCTGCTGAGTGGAGTAAACTTACTAAATCAAGTATGTCATACGGATATGAAGTTGCGGTAACCCCTATACAGCTTATAACTGCTTATTCGGCAATAGTTAACGGTGGCAATCTTTATCAGCCCTATATTATTAAGGAAGTAGTTTCACCGGGCGGATCCCTAGTCAGAAGAAATGAACCGAAGCTCGTCAGGAATCCTATTACACCAGCGACTTCCGAAATAATGAGAAAATTCCTTCTTGAGGCCGTAGAAAACGGAACTGGAAAAAAAGGATCAATCGGATTTAATCTCGTGGGAGGAAAAACCGGAACTTCAAGAAAGATAGTGGATGGCGAATATTCTAAAGAGAAATACAACTCGTCATTTATTGGCGCCTTTCCAATAGAAAAACCGGAATACATAATACTGATCGTCGTTCACTCACCGGCTTCAAAAAGTTATTACGGTGGTGATGTGGCAGCACCTATTTTCAGGGGAGTTGCACAGAGAATTATCCATATAGATGAGCAGTTTGCGGAGTACCGTGAAAAAATAAAGATTAAGAATGGAATTGAAGAGGATACCCTTAATGACAGGGGGATAATTCCTGATTCAATCAAAGCGCAGTTTGCACTTGAACCAAGACGTATAGACACACAATCTGTAACACCCGGTAAGATGCCCAATCTTAAAGGAGTCTCGCTCAGGGAGGCAATAAAAGTGCTTAACACTCTTGGAGTTAATTATATGGTTGAAGGAAGCGGCAAAATTTATTCACAATCAATACCACCCGGAACAAAGATCAAAGGGAATTTAGTCTGTGTAATCAGGGCGCAGGAATCCAAATTAATGGGAGTTAATCTGTACTGATGTTTTTTAGTGAGCTGATAAATCATATTTCCGTAATTAAAGTAACCGGTGATGTTCTGACGAAACCGGTAACAGGTATCTTCCACAACTCAAAGGAAGTGGTAAAAGATTCGGTGTTTGTTGCGGTTAAAGGACTTCAGACTGACGGACACAAATATATTAATGACGCAATTTCACGGGGTGCAATTGCCGTTGTTGTTGAAGACAAGGATTCCATACCGGATGAGATTTTCAGAAGAAGCGGCCGGGCAAAAATTATTGTGAAAGATTCACGGTTTGCATTGGCTCAGTTATCTGCTGCATACTACGGGAATCCCTCCCGCGAACTTAAGATGATAGGAGTAACGGGAACCAAAGGTAAGACAACAACAACCTTCATGATCAAATCACTGCTTGAAAAAGCGGGAATCAAAACCGGTCTTATAGGAACGATTCAGAATATGATTGGTGATGAGGTTGTTCCCACAGAATTCACCACACCCGAATCAAATGAGCTTAATAAACTGATCAGAAGAATGGTGAACGAGGAATGCCGGGCATGTGTGATGGAAGTATCCTCACACTCTCTTTATATGAAAAGGGTTGGGCTTCTTGATTTCGATTTAGCTGTTTTCATGAATCTTGCGCCTGAGCATCTTGATTTTCACAAAACCATGGAAGAATACGCTTCGGCAAAAAAGATCCTTTTTGATTCGCTCAAACCGGAAGCAACAGCCATAATAAACACTGATGATGAATACGGCAGGTTTATGGTAAAAGACTCTCAGGCAGAGTATGTTACCTACGGAACCCGTGAAGGTGCCGAATATAAAATTTCTGATATAAGTATCTCTTTTGAGGGGACTGAATTTACCCTCTCGTCACAGGAACAACAAGTCAGGATTCACACTGCGCTTAAAGGGGAATTTAACGCTTTCAACTCAACGGTTGCTTATCTGTGCGGACTTAAATCGGGACTTGAGAGCAGTGCAGTTATCGGATCAATAAAAACGGCTGGTCAGGTGCCGGGCAGATTTGAAATTCTTACCGACGGGAAGAAAAAAGTTATTATTGATTATGCTCATAACCCCAGCAGTCTGGAACAGGTACTCAAAAGCATCAGGAAGATTTCACCCCATGAGAATCTTGTGACTGTTTTCGGATGCGGGGGAAACAGAGATGTGTATAAAAGACCCGTAATGGGGAAAATTGCCTCAGAACTCAGTAATCATGTGATAATTACCAGTGATAATCCCAGGTTTGAGGACCCGATGGCAATAATCAGTGATATTCTCAAGGGAGTATCTGCCGGTAATTATGAAGTTGAAGCCGACAGAACGAAAGCGGTTGAAAAAGCTATTAAAGAAAGTCCGGAGGGATCAGTAATTCTTCTTGCGGGTAAAGGTCACGAGGATTATGTCATTATTAACGGAGTCAAATCACACTTGTCTGACAGAGAACTTGCAGCCGAATTTTTAGGATTGAGGAAAGATGCTGAAAATTAGAGATTTACTTAATTCTGATCTGATTACGATTAATACCGGTCCGGCCGGAACTGAAATCACCTCAGTTTCAACCGATTCCAGGAAAATAGTACCCGGCGCCCTTTTTGTTGCCATAAAAGGCGAGAAATTTGACGGTCATGAATTTGTACGGCATGTTATTGAAGCCGGAGCTGCTGCAGTGCTGGTAAATGATGACCGTGCAGATGAGTTTATGAATAGCGGCGTAACCCTGCTTTCGGCAAAAGACACTATACAGGCTTATGGTGAAATTGCAAGAATTTACAGAAGACTCAGAAGATTTAAGGTGGTTGCGCTTACGGGATCAAACGGTAAAACTTCCACAAAGGAGATTCTCCACAGCTTTTTCAGCCACCGGTATAAGACTTTTGCGACAGGCTCTAATAATAATAACCATATCGGTGTGCCGCTGACCATCCTTTCTGCTCCTGCAGATACGGAATATCTGATTCTCGAGATAGGTACAAACCACTTTGGTGAAATTGAGTATTCTGCCGGAATCGCCGTCCCGGATTACGGAGTGATTCTTAACATAGGCGATTCTCACCTGGAATATCTGATTAACAGACACGGAGTCAGAAAAGAAAAAGAAGCTCTTCTGAAGGCAGCCGAGGCAAATAACGGAACAGTTTTTATCAATCTTGATGATCCGCAGCTTGCCCCGCTGGTTTCTAAGTACGGCAGGGTAAGAACTTTCTCTTTCGGTTCGGAAGCAGACTATAAAGGTAAAATCATGGGCTTCACAAATGACGTGAAGACCATACTCAATATCTTCTCACCGGCAGGTAAATTTGATGTCATTGTACCGCTGCCCGGTGAAAATAATGCTAAAAATATGCTTGCGGCAATTGCCATTGGTATGGAATGCGGACTAACTCCTCAGGATATTATTGCGGCAGCAGGGAAAATCACGCCGGCAAAAGGAAGACTCAACCGCATTGAGACATCGGAATTCAGCGTAGTTGATGATACATACAATGCAAATCCCGGTTCGATGAAGGCTGCTTTTGATTATCTCGGCAGGGATAAAACGAGAAGCACTAAAATGGCAGTTCTCGGAGATATGTTTGAACTTGGTGAAAATGCTCCCGAGATGCATGCTGCACTCGCAAAGTACATAAAACAGAATGAAATCAGTAAAGTTTTCCTGACAGGTGAAAATATGAGGCATCTGGCGGATAAACTTTCGGGAATGAAAATTGAAAACAGACACTTTTCTGATAAAAGTGATCTTGCCGCATATCTCCTGAACATCAATATGCAGGATGCAATCATATTGGTTAAAGGTTCCAGGGGTATGAAAATGGAAGAAATTGTCAAAGTTTTAACAGATAGAGGAAACGGATAGATTATGCTTTACTACCTGTTTGATTACATCAATAAAGTTTTTAACCCTCCGGGTTTTGATATTTTCCGCTTTCTCACTGTCAGATCAGCTCTTGCGGCTATTACAGGACTGTTTTTATCAATGTATTTCGGTCCAAAAATTATCAGAATGCTTCAGAAGCATCAGATTGGTGAGAAAATTAAAGATGTTGGTCCTCAGAGTCACAAAATCAAGGCAGGAACACCCACAATGGGAGGTATTATAATCATAACCTCTGTTGTCATACCCGTGCTTATGTGGGGTGACCTGATGAGTATTTACATTGTTGTACTGCTTGCAGGAACTCTGGGTTTGTTTGGTGTCGGTTTTCTTGATGATTATCTGAAGGTAGTGAAGAAATATCCTAAAGGACTTATTGCTCGCTGGAAACTCCTCGGTCAGTTTCTCGTGGGATTATTTGTCGGTTCAGTGATCTACTTTTCACCTCAGTTTACCGACGTTAACTCACTGACAACTCTGCCATTCTTCAAGGATCTGAATTTCGACTTTTCATACCTCTATATACCGGCAGTAATTTTTATAATCACTGCTACATCTAATGCAGTGAATCTCAGTGACGGGCTAGACGGGCTGGCAATGGGGCTCATAATCATTGCCATGCTTGCCCTGGCGATTATAGCATACGTAACAGGTAACTCCATTTATTCAGATTACCTGAATATTCTTTACATGCCCGGCTCAGGTGAACTTACCGTATTTATAGCTGCTCTCATAGGTGCGGGACTCGGATTTCTATGGTTCAATTTTTATCCTGCACAGGTATTCATGGGTGATACGGGATCACTGGCGCTTGGAGGAGCACTTGGAATTATTGCCATTCTGATTAAAAAAGAACTGCTTCTTCCGGTTTTGGGCGGCGTGTTTTTTATGGAGACCGTTTCAGTCATAATTCAGACTACATATTTCAAATACACAAAAAAGAAATACGGTCAGGGGAGAAGGGTTTTCAAGATGGCGCCTATTCATCATCATTTTGAGATGAAAGGCTGGCTTGAACCGAAGATTGTGGTCAGGTTTTACATCATTGCCATAATCCTTGCGATAGTAAGTTTAACCTCATTTAAGGTGAGATAATGAAAAAGTTTTCAGGAAGAAGGATAACGATACTCGGAGCCGGAAGAAGCGGGGTACCCGCTGCGCTGCTCGCAAAAGGAGCCGGTGCCGTGCCGTTTGTAAGCGATCTGCTTGATAAAGAGAAACTGGCTGATCAGATAAATATCCTGAATGAAAAAGGCATAGAATATGAGACGGGGGTAAATTCAGAGAGAGTTTTTGACTCAGATATCATCATTAAGAGCCCCGGCATTCCCGAAGAGGCTCCTGTAATTGTTGCGGCAAAAGAACGGGGCATAAAAATAATCAGTGAAATTGAGTTTGCATATCACTTCAGTAAAGGTGACATATTTGCGATCACGGGCACAAACGGTAAGACGACAGTCACCTCACTGATAGCACACATTTTTAATAATGCAGGTATCAGGTGTGAGGCTGCGGGGAATATAGGACTCGGATTTTCAGATGTTGTGAAAAAAATCAAAAAAGGGGAGCCTTTGTCACTTGAAGTCTCAAGTTTTCAGCTTGATAACACAGAGACTTTCAAACCCCGATATGCGACGATTCTGAACATAACCCCGGATCATCTTGACAGGTACGGCAATAATTTCGAAAACTATGTCAGGGCAAAATACCGGATATTTGAGAATCATGACACTTCGGATCTCACAGTTCTCAATTATGATGATCCCGTTTTTGGTCAGTACAGATACTGGAGTAACGGCAGAATTTCATATTTCTCGCTTACGGAAGAACTTCAGGATGGGGCTTACCTGAAAAAAGGCAGGCTGATTGCTAAAATTGACGGTAAGAAAATTTATGAAGTGCCTGTGAAAGAAGTATCACTTATCGGCGAGCATAATTATGCGAATATTCTTGCCGTTATGAGGCTGCTGGCAGATTACGGTCTGTCTGAAGATAAACTCAAAGCAGGTCTTAAAAACTTTCCGTGAGTGGAACACAGGATAGAGAGGGTTGAGAGCGGTGACGGAATAATATACATCAATGACTCCAAGGCTACTAACGTTGATTCTGTATGGTATGCCCTCAGGAGCTTCACCAAACCGATCCATCTTATTCTCGGCGGAAAAGACAAGGGTAATGACTACAACAGAATTCTTGAACCTGTAAGGCAGAACGTAAAGAAGATTTATGCCATAGGTTCATCAAGAGATAAAGTTTACAACTTCTTTAAGGGAATTGTACCGGTTGAAATCTGCGAAGACCTTGAAGAGTGTGTTAAAAAAGGACATCAGGAAGCTGCAAAAGGTGAAATAGTAATGCTTTCGCCTGCATGTGCAAGTTTTGATATGTTTAACAGCTA
This sequence comes from uncultured Ignavibacteriaceae bacterium, assembly GCA_964411625.1. GTDB lineage: Bacteria > Bacteroidota > Ignavibacteria > Ignavibacteriales > Ignavibacteriaceae > JABWCA01. Next base: position 5,441 of record CAYPMQ010000047.1, on the reverse strand, counting down.
TGAACACAGAGGCAAAGTGTTCAAGGAACTGGTAAAAAAGATAGCCCGATGAAAAAATATCCCATAATAATATTTTTTGCGACGATTTTACTGATCATCATAGGATCATCAGTTGTCATGAGTGCAAGCAGCACATTCAGTATCGTGAAGCACAAGAACCAGTTTGTCCTGTTCAGTTCTCATATATCAAAAGTATTATTCGGAATCATTGTCCTTGTGGTATTCAGTATCATAGATTATAAAGTCTGGATGAAATACACCAAACCGGCATTATTTATTTCTCTGTTTCTGGTTTTCATTACTCCGCTTATCGGTGATCAGGTAAAGGGAGCGCAGCGTTCCATAAGCATTCTGGGACTTTCATTCATGCCGGTTGAATTGGCAAAATATGCCCTTTTTCTGCATCTGGCAAATCTGCTGCATAAAAATGCCGAAGATCCCGATGATCTGAAAAAGAATCTCTACATCCCGCTTGCATGGATACTCGGCACTGCCATTCTTGTGGTGATGCTTCCAAACGTCAGTAATGCGTCACTGATTATACTGATCGGACTTACAATGCTCTTTCTGGCTGGAATTCATCTGCGTTATTTTGCAGGAATTGCGGCTGCCGGTGTAATTGTTTTTCTGCTTGCTATCCTTATAAAGCCGCATGCTCAGGTAAGGGTAATGACTTATATCAGTTCATTTATGGGTGATAAATTCCCCAATACACAGGTGCAGCAGTCGGTTTATGCTATGGGAAGCGGCGGAATAACCGGGGTTGGCCTGGGTTCAAGCAATCAGAGAAATCTATTTCTCCCTGAGGCTTACGGTGATTTTATTTATGCAATTCTTGGTGAGGAGACAGGACTCATAGGTGCTCTTTTTGTGCTGATTCTCTACATAACAATCTTTGTGTTCGGACTCCTGATTTCCAAAAATGCCGAAGACAAATTCGGGAAACTTGCGGGAATGGCGATAACTCTGTCAATTATTGTATATGGTTTTGTTAATGTGGCGGTAGCAACGGGTATGGCTCCCACCACGGGTCTGCCGCTGCCTTTTATAAGCCATGGCGGAACCTCACTCGTTATACTCTGCGCTATGACAGGTATTCTGATGAGTATCGGTTTCAGAAATGCTGCGCGTGAGGCACAGAGAAACAAAACCGCATGGAAGGCGGAGGCCGTATGAGAGTACTTTTTGCAGGAGGCGGAACGGGCGGACATATATTCCCGGCACTTGCCGTTGCAAAAGAGGTGCGCGAGCGTTACCCCGATGCAGAGATTCTTTTTATCGGCACAAAAGGAAAAATTGAGGAGAGAGTTGTTCCCGAAAACGGATTTGCTTTCAGGAAAATATGGATATCCGGAATACAGAGAAGGTTTTCAGCAGATAACCTGCTCATACCCGTGAAACTGGTTGTTAGCATGCTTCAGTCGCTTGCTATCTGCATGAAATTCAAGCCTCAGGTAGCAGTTGGCACAGGCGGATATGCAGCATGGCCGGCTATATCAATGGCAAAGGTCATGGGCGCAAAAGTAATCATGATAGAGCCCAACAGTTACCCCGGAGTTACAACAAGGCTGCTTGAGAAGAAAGCAGATGATTTATATCTGGCATTTGAAAATGCGGCAAAATATCTCCGTTTTCCCTCCAAACACAGGTTTGAAGGAAACCCGATAAGAAAGGACATTAAACTTTCTGATAAAAGCGGGGCAAAAAACGCACTGGGTTTTGATCCCGGTAAAAAGGTTATTTTAATAGTGGGCGGAAGTCTCGGTGCCACAAAGGTTAACCGGTTGATAGCTAAGGAGATTGATAAGCTGAAAGCTGCAGGTATCCAGCTCCTCTGGCAGACCGGTAAAAATGAAGCTGCAGAATATCAGAGCCTTGAAAGTACCGGAATCAGAGTGAAAGGTTTTATTGAAAATATGAGCGAGGCTTACTCCGCTTCTGATCTGGTTATAAGCAGATCGGGTGCTGGTGCAGTCGCAGAGATTGCAGCTTTAGGGCTTCCCGCAATATTTGTTCCTTCACCTTATGTAGCCGAAAATCACCAGTATCACAATGCAAGAGGTCTGGCCGAGTTAAACGGCTGTATTTTAATAGAAGAAAAAAACATCGGGGAAGAGTTAATAAACACTATTATCACCGTGATAAATGATGAGGAAAAACTTAAGAGTTTATCTGAAAGTGCTTCCCGTTTTGCAAAAAAGGATGCGGTGATTAAGATTACTGATAAAATTTCTGAATACGTTAGGAAATAGAGAATGTTTTCAAAGTTTAACAAAGTGCATTTTGTGGGTATCGGCGGAATCGGGATGAGCGGAATAGCCGAGATACTTCTCACAAAAGGTTTTAAAATTTCAGGCAGTGACAAATCAAAAACAGAAATAACAGATCGTCTGGAGAGTCTGGGAGTGACCATATATGAAGGTCATGCAGAGGAAAATGTAGGAGAAACCGACGTTGTGGTTTATTCTTCTGCAGTGGCAGAAGACAACCCGGAAGTAAGAACCGCAAGAAAAAGAAAAATTCCTGTTATCAAGCGCGCTGAAATGCTGGCCGAAGTGATGAGGATGCAGCCTTACGGTATTGGTATTGCAGGAACACACGGAAAGACAACAACAACGTCAATGGTAGGGCTTGTACTTACCGAAGCACAGATTGACCCTACTATTATTGTCGGCGGGAAGCTCAGCGGTCTCGGCGGCACAAACGCCAGACTTGGCAAAGGTGAATTTATAGTTGTTGAAGCTGATGAATTCGACAGAACGTTTCTGAGGCTTACCCCCTCAATAGCAGCTATCACTACACTCGAAAAAGAGCATCTTGATACATATAAAGATCTTGACGATATAAAAACCGCCTTTATCGAATTTGCAAACAAAGTGCCGTTTTACGGGTTTGTGGTTCTCTGTCTTGACGAACCTGCTCTGCAGGATATCATGCTCAGCATAAACAAGAAAGTGATAACATACGGTATCACACCACAGGCTGATCTCAGGGCAACGGATATCGTTTTTGAGAACAATACCAGTGAGTACACCGCAGTTTATGACGGAAAAGAACTCGGCAGAATAAAACTCCGTGTGCCGGGTCTCCATAACGTGAAGAACTCTCTTGTTGCGGTATCAATCGGTATTGAACTCAGCGTTCCTTTTGAAACGATTAAAAAGGCACTTGAGTCATTTGCGGGCGTTTACAGAAGATTTGAAGTGAAATATAACGGCGATATTATGGTGGTTGATGACTATGCGCACCACCCCACGGAAACCACTGCAACACTTAACGGCATCAGAACGGGTTGGGAACGGAGGCTTGTTGCAGTCTTCCAGCCGCATCTTTATTCAAGAACCCGTGATTTCTATCTGGAGTTTGGCAGATCTTTCCTGAACTCTGATGTTTTTATATGCACTGATGTTTATCCTGCCAGAGAACTCCCGATTGAAGGAGTAACAGGCGAACTCATTGCAGAAGCCGCCAGAAAAATAGGACATAAAAACGTGATTTATGTGCCTGATAAAAATGAAGTGCCGGTTGTTCTCAGAGATATCATGAGGAAGGGCGATATCGTGGTAACAATGGGTGCGGGTGATATATGGAAGTATGGTGAAATGATAGCCCATGAATTAAAGGATAACAAAATTATATTAGGTTGAAAAAGTTCAGAGGCAAAGCTGCCTTCTTTCTGTTTCTCGTCATTATTGCAGCGCTGATTGTGTTTGCTGTCAACTATTTTAACAGGGCGAGAGCTACTGAGATAACTTCCATCGAAATTTATAATGCGGGACTGCTTTCACCCGGGAGATATGAAGAATTTGCAAGGGACACAATCAAAAATGGTTATCCTGAAATGGATGTGATTACAGGAAGGCTGAAAAGACATCCGTATCTGGAGAAAGTTACAACCGAGTTTAATGCGGGTAAGGCAAAGATCTTTCTGAAAGAAAAGGAAATTTTGGCGATGCTGATACAGGGGGGTGATCAATACCTGATTACAGCTGAGGCAGAAACCATAAAGCTTATTAAAGGGACAATGAATCTTGATTTTCCCGTAATTGTAAACCCTGCAACTGAAATAAAGAACAGGGCACTGATTACGGATGAAGGGGTTCTGGAAGCACTTGATATCATTAAAGCTGCAAAATTTACAGATCAGAAGTTCGGGGCAGGTCTTTCTGATATCAATCTGAGAAACGGCGGTGAAAAGGTGATTAGCTTCAGCTTTATGAAACCGCAGATTATTTTTGGCAAAGGTGACGTGCCGAGAAAAATGCTGAGACTATACAGTCTGCTAAGTTCAGAACAATCTGACTTGAAAAATTACACGGGAGCTCTTTATCTCGATTTAAGGTATGACGGATTGATTTTTGCAGGAAAGATGCCCGGAAAAGAAGATCAAAAGGATGAGAAAAAGAAGGTTAAATAGCCTTACAAAGGAATAGTATGAGAGAAAATTTAATAGCATCGCTTGATATCGGTACAACAAAGGTTTGCTGCATGCTGGCAGGCGAAGATAAAAATGGAAATCTTTCGGTTTTAAGTTACGGAGTTGCTGAATCAGAAGCGTTCGCAAGCCATAATCTGATCAACATTTATAAGCTTTCTCAGGCAGTTGCCGATGCGGTTGAAAAAGCCAAGGCTAAAGTTGATGCAGAGATTGAAGATCTGATTGTAAATATTTCGGGTGAGCATATAACGGGACTGAGATATAAAAACTATGTCACGATTGTTAACGACGAGAGAGAAATAACCGAAAAGGATCTGAGGAGGCTTAAGCTTGAGCTTAAATCACTCAAGATTCCCGTGGATAAGGAAATTATCCACGTTCTGCCCGAAGAATATATAATTGACGGGCAGGGGGGTATCACTGATCCTATCGGGATCACCGGAAACAAGCTTGAAGCCGCATCTTATGTGGTGATGGCTAACAAGTCAAATCTGAGTGATATTACAAAGGCTGTGGAAAAGGCAGGGTATAAAGTCGGTTCGTTTGTCCTCTCACAGGTTGCAACCTCTGCTGCGGTGCTTGAAGAGAATGAAAAAGATCTTGGCGTACTGCTTATAGATATCGGAGGACTCACAACCGATATAATTGTCATACACAGAAAAACTATAAAGCTTACTAAAGTTTACAACATAGGCGGTAACAGGGTAACCGCTGATATCAGAGAAGCCCTTGGCATTATAACAGAGGATGCCGAAAGCCTGAAAAGAGTTTACGGATATGCTACACAGAGTGCCCTTGTTAAAGAGGAAATGATCCCGATCAAAGGATTCGGGGCAAGGAGAGACTCAACCATAACAGTGAGCCTGCTTACGGATATTATTAATGCGAGGCTGGTTGAACTCTTTAAAATGATTGATGCTGATATCAGAGCACTTGGCGTAAAGAACAAGATAAAAGCCGGCATCATTGTTACCGGCGGCGGCGCAATGATCAAAGGCTGCAC
>CAYPMQ010000046.1:0-16368 GCA_964411625.1 uncultured Ignavibacteriaceae bacterium | reverse complement strand
TTTGCCACGCTGCCCAGCGGCATTCCTCTAAGCAGAATTACTTCAACTTCATTTTTCTCCGAATTATACCATAATAAGGGAGGCATGCCCGCATTGGCGTAAATGACTCTGAAATCTTTGATTTTGAGTACAGAAAGCCCTATAAAAAGTTTTGGCAGTCTCATTGATTTGATAGTAATAGAATATTTTTTAAGTACATCCAGCGGAGTCAAATCCCTTATTGAATACTTAAAGAGACTTTTGGTGGCTGCAACAAGAATTCCGGCTTTTGCTCCGTGGCCCGTGGCATCCCCAATAACAACAGAAAGCGTACCATCATCATCCAGATCAAAATCATAATAATCACCGCCCACCTCAGAGGCAGTTTTCATGTAAACGGAAATATCAAGACCATCAACAGCAGGCAGTTTATCAGGCAGCATTGAGATCTGAATCTTTCTTGCATCCTCAAGCTCTTTTGTTTTTCTGTTATTATCTATTTCAAGAAGACGCTTTTCAAATTCTTTTTCCTGAGCAATTCTTTCATTCTGAAGAGCCTGTTCATTCAGATCCTTGACCATCACAAGCTGTTTCTCAAGATCTTTATTTGTTTTTGCGAACGAATATGAAAGATAGACGGATTTAGCAATGACAAAACCAAGGATGCCGTAATAAAAAACGACACCTCCGCTTACCGGCGATTTAACTATCTCGAGATCAATAAGCATCTGGTATATGACAAAGAAGACGAGAAAAGCAAATCCTGCAAGGATTATTAATCCTCCCCGGTCCTGCATTTTTTTCAAACCCCTGAAGGAGAGGATCATTTCAACGGTAAGAACGCCTAGTAAAGCATATATAAAAAAGTAAGTTTTGCCGGGTGCGTTATAGGTTATAACTGAAAGCACAACCACTATTACGGCGTAGACCCACCTGCGCTGAGGTTGGTTTTCAACCGGCCGTCTCATTGAAAATGCTGTGAAAAGTCCAAAAAGCAGAGCAAAGATACTGCTTACAGGAATCATCTTGAACCAGAAGGTGATTGATGCAATATCCGTATTATAAAGCCGCTGTATATTTCCGTAACTAAGAAGTGAAAAAGAAAAGAGACAGAAAGAATAAAACAGATTCTGTCTGAATTTCGGAAAAAAGATAAAAAGAAGGAGATGAATAACGCCAAGTACCAGGGGAATCAGTGCAAAAATTAACTGGGTGTTAAAACTGTTATGAACTATGTCTTTAGTGTTTGACAGGGCGTTATTAAGATTTGAAAAAATAACCCCGAAACCGGGTGAAAATCCGATCGACTGCTGCTCCTTCCAGTTACTGTTAGCGTATCTTATAGCCATAACCTGATCAGGTTCATTACTGAAGGTGATAAATCTCCAGTCAATATTCTGACTGGGGTTTTCCATCACTCCGTTTTTTCCTATCTTTCCGATAGCGTCAATAAACTTGCCGTTAAAATAGATTTCTGATGCACCGAACTGATTAATATTAAAAGCTACAGATTTACCCCAGAGGGAAGAATCAATACGCATTGAAAATCTGAACCAGCCGATTCCGCTGAATCCGGATTTTGGCATCTGATCTGACGGCAAAAATGAGAGTACTTTTTCCCAGCCTGAATCATCGTAACCGTTCAGAGCATATTCAGGAGAATCATCTCTTTTGTATTTCCATGCATCAAAGGTACGGATAGGAGGACTGTTTTCGCGGAAATCACGCTCGGAAAGAAGCAGCTTACCTTCAACAACACTGGCATTCCATGCATGAACAACAATGGTAAGAGAGGTATCGGCAGTTACCCTGTGAGTGAGGTTAGGTGGTATATTCCCTTTTTCATCGAGCGCTTCAGTAAGCCAGGATCCGTTTGTGAGTTTGAATTCTATAGTTTTGCCGTAAGGTAATGAAAAGCTGCTGGCCCATGTGGAATCATTTTCCTGTGAAAGGTAAATCTTTCCGGGATTCCAGTCTCCCAGCTCTTTATCATTGCCGGTGATATAAACCCTTACATGTTCAGGCAGAGGTTTAGTAATAACCTTTATGTTAATGGTATAGAAATCCCTGCCGTCTTTATCACAGCCGGCAAAAATCAGTAAAGATAGCAAAATTAAAAGGTATCTCACCGGGAAAAGTATTTTTCTCTCTTATATAATTCTGTTTAATAGTCATACAGGCTGAAAACGATAACTGACTAATCGAACCGCTTTTTAAGACTTACTTTAACGGAAGTGCCTTTTTCAGGTTCACTCTGAATATCTATTTCTCCTTTATAAATTTCAGAAATAGTCTTTGCAATATATAAACCCATTCCCGTGCCCTGCTGTTCATAAAGTTTCCTTTCGAACTGCATAAAAGCACCGATTTTAGAAAGTTGTTCAAGATTCATTCCCCTTCCGTAATCACGGATGGTTATTTCATATATGTCATCTTTATTTATGCCTGTGATCTCAACATTGGTGCTCGGGGAAGAGAACTTAAGTGCGTTATCGATAATTTCTCTGATCATCTCACTGAAATGATCATTTCTGATCATGGTATCGGCAGATTCAGCGAAAATTGCGATATCCTGCTGTCTGTTATAATCTTTGGCAGTAAGCATAGCAATAGTTTCCAGAATTTCCTGCTCAATGAATGTGGAAGCCTCTTTCAGCTTATCGGTTTCAGTTTTATTGGAGAGAAGCAGCCGCAGATGTACATAAACCAGGAACTTATCAATTGTGCTTTTAAGCCTTTTAGCAGATGAATGAATATAGCCAACCATCTCACGGATTTCTTCCTTTGAGAGATTGTCTATATCGCCTCTTATAGATTCTGCAAAACCGAGAATGGAGAAAATAGGAGTGTTAAGTTCATGAGGCATCGCAAAACTTATATTCAGTCTGAGCTCTTCAAGCTTCTTTTCGGTATTGAGTAAAGTCTTTTCTTTGTGCTTCAGTCTTGCCTCAATTGCGGCGAGCAGTTCTTCAATGGTAAACGGTTTTGTAAGATAATCATCCGCGCCGAGGTTCATTCCTTCACGGAGCGATTCTTTCTCAGAACGCGCAGTCAGAAAAACAAATGGAGTTGATTCAGTCAGGTGCTCTTTTCTGAGATGCGCAAGAACGTCAAAACCGCTCAGACCGGGCATCATGACGTCACAAAGTATAAGATCAGGAAGAATTTCTTTAGCGAGATTAATTCCCGCTGAACCATTTTCCGCACTGAAAACCTCATAATTTTCAGCTTCAAGTATATCGGTTATCGTTTCTCTGATTGATTCTTCATCTTCTATGACAAGAATTCTGTTCATCGCCAGTTCTCCGGTTTTATTTCACAGGTAATTCAATTAAAAATTCACAGCCACGGTTAATGGCGGTTTTCAGTTCGATCTTTCCATTGTGCAGTGTAACCGCCCTTTTCACGATTGATAAACCAAGCCCGGTACCGGAGATATTACCGACATTTTTTGCCCTGTGAAATGGCTGAAATAACTTTGGGATGTCATCTTCAGGTATTCCTATACCGTTATCTTTAACAGTAATCTGAATATACTCTTCTGTTGCCTTAACGCTGAAGTGAATTTCGCTTCCCGGATCTGAATATTTTACGGCATTTGAAAGAAGGTTATCTAATATCTGCCGGATCAGAAGGGGGTCAAGATTGAAATTTCTGTTTACATCAGACACGTTAAAGAATATTTTGTGCCCCGTCTTTGATGCGGAACCTGTTTCAATTAGTTCAACTGATGACTTACACAAAGATAACAAATTAACGGGTTCTATTTTAATCTCCAGCTTGCCCGCATCTGTCTTCTGAATAAACAGCACGTCATTAATAAGCTGTGACATCTCCTTGACATTATTCTGGATACGTGATATACTCTTTTTCTTTTTATCTTCGGTTATCTTATCTCCGTATTTTTCCAGAATCTCTGCCGATGCAAGAATTGATGTAAGCGGTGTTCTCAGTTCATGAGAGGCCATACTTATGAATCTTGAACGGAGTTCATTGAATTCACGTTCTATTTCAAGATTTTTTCTGATTTCCTGTTCTGCTCGTCTCTGCTCAGTGATATCGGTCAGAAACACCAGTACGGCATTCTTGTTTTTCCAGGAGATCTTAACAGAATTGGCACCGACATATTTCTCTGAATTGTTTCTTGTTTTCATACGAAGAGTCAGATTCTCCGCCCCGATGAGGGAGCCCGGATTAAAGGGAAAAAGTTCGCCGGTTACGGGGTCCATCTCATTTATAAAAAGATCTGTTATTTCCAGATTTGTTATTTCTTCTTCTGTAAGCCCAGAAAATTCTAAAACCTTTGGATTGACAAACTTAAGCTGTTCGTCCTGATAGATTATAATACCTTCGCTTGCGTTCTCAACTACAGTTCTGTACAGTTCTTCTGATTTCAGAAGGGCATCAACCGCATTCTTTCTGCTTACGGCCTCTATTGAAAGCGAGATTAAAGAACTCAGAGAAACAATAAACTCCTCTTCCTCAATATAGAGTTTTCTGTAATATGAAAAATGTTCAAACCTAAGTATGCCGACAACTTTGCCCTGGTACCATACCGGGAAATCAAGCATGCTCTGAATATTGTTCGGTACTATATATAGAGAATATATTTCAGAGTTCCTGTCGTTGATTTTTTCCGGCAGTTCAAAAAATTTCCTTTTAATAATTTCACCAAGATAAGCCGGCGGATTGGGGGCAAGATCAGGGAATGCGACGGGTACAGCAGTTCCGGTCTGTCTTTCATCAATTTTTATCTGATTTTTATCATAACATGCCCTGCAGACCAGAGTCTGAGTTTCAAGGCTGACGATCCAGTAACCGACTCTGTCAAATCCTAGTACTTCAGATGCTTTTTTGGTTATTTCATGCAGCTTCTTTCTGAAATTCGAATTATCCGACTGCGAGAGTTCAAACAGAACACCCCTGAACCTGATGACCATTTCATTTCTTTTCTTTTCTGACTCCTCATTCCTCTTTACCGAAATTGCAGTTGCAATCTGATCAGAAAGATAGTTTAAGATCTCAGCCATGGTGCTGTCATAATTAACTATCCCTTTGGAATCGGAAATAACGAGACAACCTATCGGAAGACGGTTAATCATGATAGGAACTGCCAGAAGATTGTTTCTGTTCGGTTCGCTTAAACCGTCCGGGAGAATTGCGAAAGGAGAAAGAAAGCCCCTTACGGATGCCCGGGTCCGGATAGCTTCATCAGCAAAAGGTATAATCCTTGAAAAATCATCAACCGGCGATACATTTTTTTTGTTAAAATAGAGCACAGGGTGTATCTCTGAATCAGGATTATAACCCGTTATGTAGAAATTATCCACAGGTATAAGGTTCCTTATAATATCGTGAAGATGTCTGTAAAGATCAGCTTCATCCCTGCTCAGATGAATTGACTCGGAAATCTTATAGAGAGCGTTCTGCATGCTTTCAACCTTGCTTCTGATCGCAATTTCCTCATTCAGGTTCTGATTGATCTCAAGAAGCTGGGCGGTTCTCTGTTCAACCATGCTTTCGAGCTCTTTATTGATATCTCTGATTTTATTTTCGGCGATTTTCCTGTCGGTAATATTTCTTGAAACAACGAGTACAAGTTCAGGTTCTCCGTTAGTATCAGTGATTATATTACCTTCACTTTCAATGAAGAGTATTTCCTTGCCGGGAGTGATATATCTGAATTCTATTTTATAGTATTCCTTGTTGCTTATGACCTTTTCGAAAGATTCCTGAACTTTTCTCCTGTCTTCAGGGTGGATAAACCGCATTGGTATCTTGCCGTTAAAGTATCCGCTGATCCCGAATATCTTCTTAAAAGAATTACTTGCAAAGACAATGTTGCCTCCGAGATCCATGATGGAAATAAGATCGTTAACACCTTCATTTATTATGTTGAATATTTCCTGATTCCTCTTCAGAAGGTCTTCTTCCCGCTTTTTATCAATTGCGGTTGAAATTTGTTCGGCCAGAACTTCAAGCATCTGATTCGTCAGATTAAAAGTATTTGAAGATTCGTCATAAGAATAAAGGCAGACATTTCCATAGGTGACTCCGTCTTTGATCAGAGGCAGTATAACCCGGGTTTTAATCAGCACTTTTTCCCCTCCGCTGTCATTATCTTCGCTTCTTATCACACTGATTTTTTCTGTTCCGCCCGATTCCGAAATCATAAATTTATCGTCAAGGAGAAGGGATTTAACAATCAGTTTGTTCTTTTCGTCTTTGTGGAAAAGAATTTTTCGTTTACCGGTGTCAGGATTAACTGTAATAACGCATATATTCGGGAAATCAGCAAGTTCAAGGATAGCCTGATGAATTTTCTCCATCAGATTTTCAAGTTTCTGAGAAGTGTTTGCCGCTCTGGCAATTCTGTAAAGCACAGAGTTGAAAAGCCGATCCCTCTTACTTATACTCACATCAGAAATGGACCCCGAAATACGGGAAGGTTTCCCGTTTTTATGAGCTGTAATGTCACCTCTTGTTCTGAACCATTTATACTCTCCGGAGGAAGTTTTCAGCCTGAACTCGGCATCATAATGAGAATTGTTGGCTATTGCGCTCTCCAGCCCCCCGAAAGCATTCTGAATATCATCGGGATGAGTTATTGATCTGAAAAAATCGAGACTCATTGTAAAACCTGATTCAGAATACCCGATCAAATCATTAAACCCCTGCGAAACGAAAAGCTGGTTGTTCTCCAGATTGATATCCCAGATACCATCGGTTGAACCTTTAACCGCAAGTTCATACCTCTCAGTGCTCTCTTTAAGTTCTCTTTCGGCCATTTCCTTGCCTGAAATAAGATTCAGAAGCTCACTCTGCTTTCTGATCAGGAGTTTTACCCTTGATTTATAGAGGAGATAACCTGTAACAAACACAAAAGCAGCCATAATCAGATAAAACCACCATGTCTTATAAATCGGCGGTTTGATAACCAGCGTAAGCACTGCTATTTTATCACTCCACTCACCGTCTGAGTTTGTTCCCTGAATCAGAAAACGGTAATTTCCCGGACTAACATTCGTGTAAACCGCGTAATTTTTGTTTGCGCTGTTAATCCAGTCGTTATCAAAACCTTCCAGTTGATAGCGGAATCTGTTTTTGGCAGGATTAGTATAATCAAGAGCTGCAAATTCTATTCTGAAAAAGTTCTGGTCACTGCTCAGCACTATATTTGTCTCAAAGCTTGAAAGAGGGGATTCGTCAAAAGAGGTTTTTCTTATACCGGTAAATGATTCTTTCAGAAGGGTGAAACCTGTAATGATTATAGCAGGCCTAAGCTTTGAGGGCATGATCATAGACGGGTTTATATAGCTTACACCCTTTATACTCCCAAAATAGATAATTCCTTTTGAATCTGATGCCGACTCAGTGAAAAGATTGGCAGTAAGTCCGTCAGATTTATTATAATTCAGGAATTTCCGGTCTTTTATTCTGAACTGTGCAACCCCCTGAGAAGTGCCGATCCACAGATCACCGTTTTTTGCTATCTGGAGTGTGTAAACAACATCAGAGGGGAGTCCGTCTTTAACAGTATAAGAACTGAAGGTGTTTTTTGAAGGGTCAAGTTTCTGAATTCCCTCGTTTGTTGCAAGCCAGATAAATCCGTCAGATGATCTCCGGATATCCCAGATGGTATTAACTGCCGTTTTATTCCCGTTATTTCCGCTGTTTATATAAACCTTGAATTTATCGGTAGCCGGATCATAATAATTTAGTCCAAACATTGTGCCGATCCAGAGACCGCCGCCGTAATCAATGTAGATGCATGATATTTCATCATCAGAAAGACCCGATCCGTCATTTTTTTTGTAAACTCTGAAAGTTTCTGTTACGGGGTCATAGACGTTAATACCACCGCCATAAGTGCCTGCCCAGATTTTACCCGATTTATCTGCCTGCACGGCAATTATCACATCGTTACTGAGGTTTTTATTTCCTTTTCCCCTGAAAAATCGCTTGAGCACCTTCCCTTCCGGATTCAGGAGATTCAGACCTCTGTAGGTTCCGATCCACAGATTTCCTGTTATATCCGCAGTTATTGAAGAGACCTGGTTATCAGAAAGCGAAGCGGGATCATCAGCATCTGCGGCAAAAAACCTGAATCTCCCGGTTGACGGGCTGTAGAAATTCAGTCCTTTGTCATTTGTTCCGATCCATAAATTATCATTATTATCTGCAAAGACGGCTCTGATATTGTTACTGTTAAGACCGGTTTTTGTGAGAGGGTCAAATCTGAGATTTGAAAAACGGGAGAATGACTTAGAGTATTTGCTGATTCCTCCCCCTCTTGTACCTACCCACAAAACTTCTGAGGCATCATAAAAAATGGTTCTTACATCATTATATGCAAGTGAATTGTCATCCAGGGGATCATTAAAGTAATTCTCGAATTTATCAGTGCTCCGGTTCCAGAAAGATAAGCCAGAGCCGAGTGTGCCTATCGCTACATTACCCGCCGGGGTTTCGGTTATAACATTTATCACATTACCTGCCAGTGAAGTATTATCACCCCTTCTGTTTCTGTAAATTACACCTGTTTCTGAATTGGTGTTAAATCTTGAGACACCATTATCCGACACGATCCATAGATACCCTTCACTGTCAAGGCAAAGCGCCCTGATTACATCCCCGGGCAGCCCTTTATTTCCGTTTTCCCCGGCTGAGTATCTTTTGAATTTTTCAGTACCGGGATCAAATTTATTAAGCCCGTCATCAGTGCCAATCCAGATAATTCCTCTTTTATCCTCGGCCATTGCCCAGATTCTGTTATTACTCAGCGAAGATGCATCACCCTGTTTGCTTTGGTAGCGTCTGAAAGTTCCTGAACCGGGTTCAAACAGGGCAATTCCGCCACCGGCGGTGCCAATCCACACTCTCTCCTTTGAATCAATCAAAATCACCGGTGCACGGTCAAAAGGAAGTGATTTTTCATTACCCTGAATGTTTTTATAAACGGTAATTTTCCCGGTTTTTGTGTCAATGAAATTTACACCCCCGCCCCATGTTCCAACCCACAGATTGCCATTCTTGTCACTTTTTATAGTGCTTATAGTGTTAATTGAAATAGAGTTAGAGCCGGGTGACGAGCTCTTGAACGTTGTGATCTTATACCCGTCATAACGTGAAAGACCATCCTGCGTAGCAATCCAAAGGAAACCCGCGGAATCCTGAGTGATATCAAAAACATTGATATGAGGAAGCCCTTCCTCAAGGGAAATCTTCTCAAAAAAAAGATTCCGGGGTTGTGCCTGAAGAGAATAAATCAGCACATTAAAAACGAGTAATAACTTCAGAAAGAGAGGCATAGAAAATTGTGTTTTGTTTTATTTTAATATCTGCAAAATGACAGTTAAATACTATAAAAAAAATTTTTTCCGGAAAGTGCGATTTGCTGAATTAAACTTATTCTCAGAATAATAAAATTTATACAATTTATTTACTTTAAATAAAAATTTGATTAAGTTTGACCTGTAAATAATGTTGCAATTATGCAGTATGCTCAATTACTATCGCACGTACAGAGCAGGGAGTTGTTATGGAACCCGAAGTTAAACACTATCAGGTGATATTGAAAAAGGCAAAGATGATAATGAAGATTGCAGCCGGATCAATGGTTGCCGGAGAACACGGAATTATTTTCAAGCAAGATGAAAGTATTGTTGCCTTTTTCCCGTTTGATGAAGTTAAAGCAGTAATGGAAGACAAAGCATTTTTAGAGGCATTGGATTGCCAGTGTCTGAAAGTTGAGAAGCAGGAATTTCTGAACGAGTATCATCTGTAAAAGTATAAAAAGGCGCCGGCGGGCGCCTTTTTTATTTACAATTTAAGTTCCCGAAAACAGGACAGGAAAAATATGAGAATAGCAGTACTTGGTGCCGGCAATGTAGGAGGAGCCCTCGCAAAAGGATGGGCAAAAGCCGGGCATGAAATAATTCTTGGTGTAAGAGACAGATCTAACCCCGATCTGCAGGCATTAATTAACTCTCATCCCGGAATCTCTGCCACAGGGGTGGGGATGGCAGCAAAAAGTGCTGAAGTTATTGTTGTTGCTCTGCCGGCAAAAGCCGTGATAAATGTTTTTAACAGTCTGGGTGATCTGAGTGATAAAATAGTAATTGATGCTACAAATTCCCTTTTTTCCAAGCCCGGTTCATATAATCACGCCTCAGATGCAATCAGGAAAATAAATAACTGCCTTCGGATTGTTAAATGCTTCAATACCACCGGTTTTGAAAATATGGAGAATCCCGTTTATAACGGGGAAGCTATTGATATGTTTATGGCCGGAGATGATCCTGAGGCAAAGGATACGGCTGCAAAACTATCAGGCGATCTCGGATTCGGCAAGTGTCATGACTTCGGAGGATTTGACCGCATTCCTCTTCTTGAACAGCTTGCAATGGCATGGATCAACCTGGCTATAATGCAGAAAAAGGGAAGAAATATAGCTTTTAAAATCCTTGAAAGATGATTTTACCGGCCGTTATCACGATTTTTATTAAAATCAGGTGCGCTGAAGGTATTTTAAGAGCTTAAAAA
The DNA here is from genome assembly GCA_964411625.1 of uncultured Ignavibacteriaceae bacterium. Taxonomy (GTDB): domain Bacteria; phylum Bacteroidota; class Ignavibacteria; order Ignavibacteriales; family Ignavibacteriaceae; genus JABWCA01. Next base: position 5,844 of record CAYPMQ010000046.1, on the reverse strand, counting down.
CGGATGATTTTTGCTGTGTTTTTCTCTTTTGAGCACTGTTTAAATGATATTAAGTGCAGTGCCGGGTTAAATGATGCTTGGCGGATAATAAAATCTTGCGGATCTGATCAGCCCGCATCTTTTAATATTCCCGTCCCATTAAAATGACTCAGCACTTCACTGAACCTCTCTTCAGTGATACTGTTTGCTTTAGCCATCCTCTTAAGATATTCCAATTCATCTTTAGTGCACGTGCCGTCAGAATATGCAAGTTCAAGCGCATCAAAGAGAAAAAGTTCTGCTATGTGCTGAGATGAAAAAATCAACGGATCATTTTTAATATTTTCATTAATGAGAAGTGTTCTGAGTGTGTCTTCGTAGAAATCTTTACTGAAACCTAATCTTTTAGCTATATCCCTGATATAATTTTTTTCCGCTTCATACAGTTTTTTATCGATTCGTGCCAAAATAAGAAGTGCCTTTAAATAATTACTTTTATCAAGCACTGTAAACATGAATGACTCCTGAAAATAGTTACAAATTATGTATATTTGTTTGTAACCGGTTATAAAACCGACTATTGAAGCGTAATTAACTTAATTCAAAATTACTAAATACCTGATCAATTTGAAATGAAAAAACTCTCAATTTTTTTAGTTGTGATATTCACCTCATCTGTTCTGCTTTCACAGCCACAAAATTGGCTTACGCCGTTTGAATTGAGCGGGGGTAAATCAACCGCAACCTATTCTGAAACCATCGGATATCTTAAAAAACTGGCTGATCACTCTCCTTTTGCCAAGCTGAGTGTACTTGGTAAATCACCGCAGGGAAGGGACATTTATTGTTTCATGGTGTCACGAGATACTTTATTCACGCCTGCAGAAGCAAAGAAAAACGGTAAAGCGGTTGTCATGATCATAAACGGTATTCACTCGGGTGAAATAGAAGGGAAAGATGCTTCACTTCTCCTCCTCCGTGACCTGCTTGTAGATAATAAAAACAAACATTTTTTGGACGATTTAGTGATTCTTATGGTTCCCGTGTTTAATATTGACGGCCATGAAAGGATCTCCCCTTATAACAGAATTAATCAGGACGGCCCCGATAACATGGGCTTCAGAACAAATGCCCTTAATCTAAATCTCAACCGTGACTGGCTGAAAGCCGATGCGCCAGAAATGAGGCTTATTCTAAAACTTTTCTCTGACTGGCTGCCTGATTTTATGGTTGATAATCATACAACCGACGGAGCTGATTATCAGTACACAATCACTTATGGTTTAGAGCGTCACGGAAATATTCATCCCGTTCTCGCCCGGGTGGTTGATTCTCTATTCATTCCTCATCTCAGGTCAAAGGTGGAGGCTGATGGTTTTCTGGTTGCTCCCTATGTTACACTCAGGGATGAAATAGATAAGGGAATGCTGGATTATGCATCAACTCCCAGATTCAGCGGGGGTTATGCGGCTATTCAGAACAGGATCAGTCTTCTGGTAGAAACCCACATGATAAAACCGTTTCAAGAGAGGGTATATGCCACAAAATCTGTGCTTGAATCAGTACTTTCATTTGTGGCGGGTAACAGCAAAAATCTGAAGGAGTGGAACCGTCAGGCTGATTCACTTTCTGCTATGAGTTACGGACTAAATAAAAATTTTTTCCCTGTGTCATTTACCACGGCAGATACCTTTAATAAATATTTTGAATTCAAGGGTTTTGAATATGAAAAGGTGTACAGTGAATATTCCGGTGATGAAAAGATAGTTTATACCGACAGGAAATTCACAAAAAAGATTCCGTTTTATGATATAGTTGAAGCAGTTGATTCTGTAAAAGCTCCCTCTGCATATATCATTCCGCCTCAGTATATTGGTATTGCATCAATTCTCAGACTTCATGGGGTGAAAACAGATACCATTGATATCCCGACAGAATTTAACGTTACGAGATACCGTTTCAGGGATGTAAAGTTTGCCGAGCGTCCATTTGAGGGGAGACACCGTGCTACATATAATTATGACGAGTTCAGAGAAACCGTCACCGTTCCGGCAGGGTCGCTTATTGCAAAAACCAATCAGAGGGCAGTGCGCGTCCTTCTTCACGCCCTTGAACCAAAATCTGCAGATTCTTTTGTAAGCTGGGGATTTTTTAATGCAATCTTTGAGCGCAAAGAGTATTTTGAAGATTATGTAATGGAAAAGCTGATTCCGGATATGATTGAAAAAGATCCGGGCCTTATGGATGAGTTCAGAAAAAAAGTTGCTTCTGATGAAAAGTTTGCCAAAAATCCGTACGAAAGACTGAATTTCTTTTATGAAAGATCTCCCTATTTTGATAAAAACTATAATCTTTACCCGGTTATGAGGGTTGAATAAGGAGGAAATATGAATAAATTCGTGATAATTGCTTTACTGTTTCTCTTTTCCGGGGCGCTCATTAATGCTCAGGAAATTCCTGTAAACGAATTTGGTCTCAAGGTGGTTAACACGGTTGAACTGTACAAACAAACTGTAGCAGCCGATTCAAACAAGAAACTGATAAATCTTGAAGAATACATTCCGGGAATTAAACTGGATATTAAGTACGCCACACCGGTCAATGTAACAGGTAATCTGCTTTATGATACAGGCATGGTGTTCCTGCGTCTCCCGGCAGCAAAAGCACTTAAGGCAGTTCAGGAAGAGCTCAAAAAACACGGACTTGAAATACTTATTTATGATGCTTACCGTCCTTATGCCGTTACAAAGAAAATCTGGGAATATGTTCTTGACGAAAATTATGCCGCTTCACCTAAAACGGGCAGCAGGCATAACAGAGGCTGTGCAGTCGATCTGACAATCATAGAATCCAATACCGGTAAAGAGATAGGGATGCCAACAGAATTTGATGATTTTTCAGAGAAGGCTCATCATGATTATATGAGTCTCCCAAGGAATCTGATAATTAACCGGGCACTGCTCAGGAACATCATGGAAAGATTCGGCTTTATTGCTCTGGGAACCGAATGGTGGCATTATGATTTTGAGGGTTTCAAAAATTATGAAATAATGGACATCTCTTTCAGGGATCTCATTAAAAATTAACTTCAGGACAGGTGTTTACAGACCGGGAAGGTGCTTTTCAGAGATTCCGCCTTAAAATTAATCCGGGGAGTATTGTTTTTTACCTGAATTTAGATCTTCAGAAGGTAATAGTAAGATGATTATTCTGAGATATCAGAATAATTTTGAGAGGCTGTTCAGATCTTAACAGCCTCTCAGGAGGTATGAGTTTGATAACTTTATTTGAGTAAAAGGAGTTTTATCATGCCTGAAAAATCACCTGATTCCATTCTGCAGAAATAAACACCTCCTGCTAAGGTACCCCCTTCAAAATTCAGAGAGTGTTTCCCGGCTGAGAGCATTCCGGAATAGACGTCAGTTACAAGATTTCCGGCAATATCATAAATCTTAAGAGTTACAAAACCGTCCTGCGGTATTGAAAAACTTATTTTTGTTGAAGGATTGAAAGGATTCGGATAATTCTGATAAAGAACATATTCTGACGGAAGAGAAGGAGTTATTTTTATCTCATCAGAGTAAGTGAAAGATCCGTCAAAATCAGTCTGCTTAAGTCTGTAACAATATGTCAGGCCTGATTCAAAATTGATATCTTCAAAAGAATAACGGCCTGCTCCTGCAGTGGTGCCTTTACCCGGAACGAATCCGATCTGTGAGTATGAACCGTCATTTACTCTTCTTTCGATCTCAAAACCTTTATTGTTGAGTTCGGTCGCAGTTTCCCATTCAAGTCTGATGCCCTCTCTGACCTCTGAAGCAGTAAAGCTGACAAGTTCAACGGGTAATACAGCGGGAATAACTTTTGCGGCAGCACGTTCGTAGATTATACGGTGTCCTGCATTATTCAGATGAATACCGTCACCGGAATTATAAAGAGGATTGATATATCCTGTTGAAAGGGCAATTCCAGTCCAGAAATCAATTCCCATAGAACCGTAGCGTGACCATGTTGAATCTCTCATTGCCATCAGCGCATCAAGCTGTGACTGAGAAGTGAAATTACGCGGCTGGGTTGTGGTTATCCAGAACCTTATATTTCTCTGAGCTGCAAAATTGACAAGGGTGTCATAGTTTGCAATCTGCTCTGAAATGGGATAACCGCTTGCGGCATCATTGGAGGGAAGATTTATAATAATAGCTACCGGGTTATATTCAAGAGCATAAGAAATATTGTTTGATGTTCTGGGTGTGGGTCTTCCTGCCGGGGGCACAAAACCTGTCGGCATGACGTGATATGTCTTAAACCCGCCGACTGCCAGATTTGCCACACGCCAGGTGCTGTCATTAGAAAGCAGATGCTTCCTGAATCTGTTAACCCAGGCACTGTCAGGTGGATTGGCACCTGTGCCGGCAGAAGTTGAAGAGCCAAGCATAACAATGTAATTATAGTCATTTACTGACTCTCCGCCGGTCATCTTCACATTGTCAATGAAGATGGTCCGGGTTATGCCTTCACTGGTATTCTGACCAAGGAATATGGTTTTTACTCTTGTCAGATCTGCAGAACCGGGATTTATTTTCAGAGTATCAAGCGGTGCCCGGATTTTAGTCCATGTCAGCGCTGGAATATCACCGTTATAAAGTGAAAGGGGAATTTTTGTTGATCTCTGGTTTGAGAGATCTTCAACAAATATAAGCGGGAGATTCTGTGCCGGGAGAGCCTCAGTGGAATAAATCCACAACACAATGGAATCTTTAAGGGAAGCATCTCTGCCGGGCCATCCCGGTGCGGCCGCCGCCATCCACTCTCTGCCCGCAACAGATTTATACTGAAGTTTAAGTGCGTTTGTGCCTGCGAAAAATGTATCTGCACTCACGGGATACTTTGATCCGTTTACGGCAAGAAGTACACCGGGAGAAACACTGTACAGCCAGCTCGGGTCATAATATCCCGGAATATCGCTGTCAGTAAAGAAATTGTAATCCTGGGCGCGGAGCAGACTGCCTGCTCCCGCCAGAAATAAAGCTATAAAAATTAAAATAAATTTTTTCATTTCATAATCCGGAATTTTATTTGCAGCCAGCCCTGATGTTCCTGAATCTTCATTTTACACTCCGAGGGTTAAAAAATCATTAAATGAATGAAAAAGTTTACATAAAATTATAAGCGGTTACAATTTAAATATCAAGAAATTTTAAAGATTTTTACAAACCGATAGTATTTGCCTTCAAATAATTGATCTGAATGGTCTGTGATTATAAAATAAAGGCAATATCTATATCGTGAAAGGTAAAAAAGTTGGCTAAAAACCTTATTGGCTTCAAGCGGTGAAGAGAAGCACCGGCTTGAACAGGAAATGAGTTGTTCAGATTATTCAGAGTCTTTTTACTGAATCACGAATAATGGCTTCCGCAGGAATAACAAGTTTTTCATGACTTCTGATCTTTTCAGGATTTGAAATCATATCAAAAAGACGATCAACGGCTGTCTTTGCAAATGACCTGATATTCACATTTACTGTTGAAAGCTGCGGGTACAGTAAGGATGCAGTTTCTATATCATCAAATCCGGCAATCGAGATATCATCAGGAATCAGTACATTATTCTCGCGGAAATATCTGAGAGTGCCTATTGCACAGGCGTCATTTGCGCAGATTATTACCGAGGGCTTAAATCCGCTTTTCACCAACTCAGCTGCAGTTGCACGTCCTGCGGCTCTTGTGAATCCTGAATCAAATACCTTGAACTCAGAAATGCTGCCGCTATTATCTTCAATTGCCTTCAGGAAGCCATTATATCTCTCAACTGCGTCAAGGTTTTTCTGATCCGCCCTGAAATAGGCAATTATATGGTGCCCAATAC
>CAYPMQ010000045.1:1439-16424 GCA_964411625.1 uncultured Ignavibacteriaceae bacterium | reverse complement strand
GGGGGGGAATTTTAGGTAAATTCATTGCAGATTAGTTAAGATGAAAGGAGAGAAGTAAGAATTCACTTAAAATTGAGTATAAAATAGTTCAAGATTTTATTTAATGCAATAAAAATTTGTGCATAAATGAATATTATAGTACTTTGAGCCTGATTTAACTGATTTATTAGGCATTGTTCCGGTAAAATCCGCAATTGCAACAAGAATTTGCACTCTTGGTTGAGCAATTTTTAATTCTTTAATTTCAGCATCCGTTGATATCTATCATCACTCTTTAAATAAGTTTCTGTTAGCCCGGAAAAATCACAGGAATAGTCATCACTGGAGACGATTTCTTCATAGCTCGGAAGGATTAGGAGATTCCCACAACGATCTTACCGTTACATTAGGATTTGGTTCTCCCGGGATTGGATTCTAACTTCTAAATTATAATTTCACTTCAGAACTGCAGTTATACGATAAATAATTGTGTGCAGGCATAATCCCGTCTGAAAATACACACCTCGTTAAAGATCCGGCTCCTGATACAAACAGAGTACCTGAAGCAATATCAAGCCGCATCAAAAGTAACAGGCGTTTTGCAAATTGTCAGGTGGTTATTCAGCAGTATTTTTATCCGGGAGCTGTCACAAAACAAAAATCAGTGATTTGAGCACCTGTCTTTTGGAATTTAACCCGGGTTTATCCGTGACTTACGGGATTTATTCTCCCGATACTGCCCATTTATTATTGTTCAATCTTTTTAATCAATCAACGGTTGGTGCAAGGTTAAGAAGTGCCTCCTTTCTAAAATTAGAAATTCGTTTTTTATTAAATAATCAAATCTCCGCCGGAAACGAAAAATCATCCAATTATTCCATTCACACCCATCCTTTTTTCATACTTTCATACGACCATACAGCCATACCTTCACACATCCCGTCTTTCATTTATTTCAATTATTATTTTCATTATTTGTATTATTTCGTTAAGTTATTTATCTGCTTAGATAAAAATTTCTTACTCATGTAATTCGGGTTTATGTTTCAGAATCAGACAAGAGAGACTTTTGATGCCTTGCTGGAGGAAGCATTTAATCACCTTAAAGAAGGCAGAAGCAAACTCGCCCTATCGGTTGCTAAAAAGGTATATGAAAAAAAACCAAACGAGCCTGAAGCCCTGTACTGTCTGGGTTGGGCAAATCTTGAGAATAACGATCCCGTCAGCGCTTTGGAATACGCTGATATGGCCGTTAACGTAAATGACAATTCCCCCCTTCCGAGACTTTACAGAGCTTTCATACTGATACGGTCTGCGATCTATGAAAACGCCCTTATTGATATAGACTACGTTATTAACAATTCGACTGAACACCTTGGATGGGCCTTTGAGCTTAAAGCTATATGCATGGGAGGGCTCGGCAAATACCAGGATGCACTTAAAAATCTGGAGAGTGCCCTTAAACTGAAGCCCGAAATTCTGAAAGAGAAACCTAAAATCAGAGAATGGTATAAAAATGCCGCCGGAATCAAAAACTCTTTCCTATCAAAACTAAGAGAGACTGAAGATACGCTCTATCTCCAGGCTGAAGAGGCTTTCAAGGTTAAGGAATACTGGTACACTTTGTGGGCTTCAAGAAAGATTCTAAGCGATTCCAAAGAAGCAAAGTTTAAGTATGCCGCATCCATCCTTGAGATTAAGACACTCATCGAACTGTTCCAGCTTAAGAGCGCAAAAGAAATACTGGTTAAATTTAATGAACTTTATCCCGCGGATAAGCACACAGAAGAGCTTGCAGATGCACTCAGGTTAAAGTCTGTATCGGTTGACGATACACCCTCTGAAGAAATCAGACCTGAGGCACCGGTCAGCACACTTAAACCGGCTGCTCCCCAGAAACCGGCTAAACCGATTTCACTTGATGAATTACTTGACGATGATACACCCGTGATTAAAAAAGGATCACTTGATTCCTTTCTTGACGAAAAGCCGCCAGCACCAAAAAACGATCCCGGTAATTTTTCAAAATTTACCCGTCTTGATATGGATATGGATGAGAAAACCGAGAAAAAACCGGCACCTCAGCCATTCGGGAAAAGAACCGATTTTGCACCAAATCCCGAGTCATCTCTGAAAGTTTTCCTTGCCCGTACATTTGACTTTTTACTTCATTATGAGACCGGAAAGAAATTATATTATTTTCAGTTTAATTACAGAGATATCAGATACGTTGGCGTTGAGTTATATATTCTGAATCCTTATTATCAGCGGGATTCAATGCAGGTTGCCGGTCAGGTAATCTGGTATCTTAATTCGATAGTTGTTGGAAATCATAATTTTTCCACAATATTTGAGGCAGAAGATAAAATCGTTACAATAAGCCAGAGCTGGGGGACACAGTCACACGGATTCTGGAGATCAGGTCAGGGTAAAGCTGAAATTTATCTTTTCAATCAGAAAATCGGTGAGAAATGGTTCCTGATTGGTGATACCCCTATTTATGATCTTGAGGAAATAGATATTAATGAACTTGATTCTCCCGACTCCGACGTCAATCATTCGGCTGAAAGTGAAGAACACAGAATTGCAGAGATCCTCAAAGAGCTGAATAAATTCACCGGACTCGGCTCCGTAAAGAACAAGATGCGTGAATTTGTTGATTATCTCAGGTTCATTCAGGAGAGGAAGAAATCAGGACTTAAAACCAAAGATGGTTTATCTGTTAACTCTGCATTCATCGGAAACCCGGGTACGGGAAAGACCAGCGTTGCCAGAGTGATCGGCGATATTTTCAAAGCAATGGGTATCCTTGAAAAAGGTCATATTGTTGAAGTTGACAGAGCGGCACTTGTGGGGCAGTATGTCGGAGAAACCGCGCAAAAAACTGAAACCAAGATTGAAGAAGCCATGGGCGGGGTTCTTTTCATTGATGAAGCTTATACCCTTGTTAAGAAGGGTGTTGCAAATGATTTCGGGCAGGAAGCCATTGATACACTCTTAAAGAGAATGGAAGATAAGGCAGGACAGTTTGCGGTAATTGTAGCGGGTTATCCTAATGAGATGAATGATTTCTTCGGGTCAAATCCCGGTATGAAATCACGGTTCACCCATGTTTTTGACTTTGAAGACTACACTCCCGAAGAGATGATTGAAATATTTACCGGAATGGCGGCGAAAGAAGATTACAAGATAACTGATGATGCGAAAACCTTGCTGCAGAAAGAATTTGAGGCACTTTACCGCAAGCGTGATAAAACATTCGGGAATGCGAGACTCGTTAGGAACATCTTTGATGATGCCAAAATGCAACTCAGCAAACGTTATCTTAAACTCTCCCCCGCCGCACGCACTAATGAAACTCTCGTCACTATCGTTGATGCGGATATTGCAGAGGTTTTCAAAAAGGATATCAAAAAGCACTTCAGAGTTGGCATAGACGAAGAGAAACTGGAAACAACGCTCGGAAAGTTAAACGGTCTTTTAGGACTCACCTCAGTTAAAAAAGAAATTAACGAACTGGTGAAACTGGCCCGCTTCTTTGCAGAGCGCGGTGAAGATATTCAGTCAAGGTTTTCAGACCACGTTGTCTTTCTTGGAAATCCCGGTACCGGTAAAACCACAGTTGCAAGGCTTTTCAGTGAAATATATGCCGCGCTTGGCATTCTTCCTAAAGGTCATCTTGTAGAAACAGACCGTCAGAATATGGTGGCAAGCTATGTGGGTAAAACAGCAGAAAAAACAACAGAACTCATAAACAGCTCTATCGGCGGGACCCTCTTTATAGACGAGGCTTACACCCTTGTGAAAGCAGGTGATTCGGGCTCGGATTTCGGTAAGGAGGCCATAGATACCCTTCTGAAGCGTATGGAAGATGACAGGGGTAAGTTCATTGTTATTGCTGCCGGTTATACTGAAGATATGAAGAGATTCCTGGAATCGAATCCCGGGCTTCAGTCCCGTTTTACAAAATTCATCACTTTCGAGGATTACAATCCTGAAGAACTTATGCAAATATCAGAAAACCTGCTCAAAGGAAAGAATCTCACCCTGTCTGACAATGCCCGTGAAAAACTTATGACATACTACAATGAGAAATACAGGGGCAGAGATAAAACATTTGCAAATGCACGATTTGTTAGAAACACGATTGATGCCGCAGTCAGAAAACAGTTGCTCAGAGTAGTTGATTTTGATGAGGAAAAACGAAACAGCGAAGAAGCCAGGATTGTGGAAGCAATTGATTTTGATGAAATCTCAAAGAGCCGCGAAGAAAAGAAGGCATTCAAAGTTACCGGCAATCCGGAAATTCTTGAAAAGAAACTTGCCGAGCTTAACTCTCTTACAGGACTTGGTGAAGTCAAGAGGGCTGTCGAGAAGCTTATATCAAGTCTTAAAATAGCTCGACTGAGAGAAGAACGCGGACTAACCGTGATAAGAAAAAGCCTTCATTCTGTATTCCTTGGTAATCCCGGAACCGGTAAAACCACCGTGGCACGCCTTCTGAGCGAGATCTTCAAGGAAATGGGTATTCTGGAAAAAGGTCACCTTATTGAAGTTGACAGAAGCTCACTCGTGGCAGGATATGTGGGTCAGACAGCACAGAAAACTGATCAAATAATCAAACAGGCTGTTGGCGGGACCCTTTTTATTGATGAGGCATATACCCTCAACCGCGGAGGCAGTGATTTCGGGCAGGAAGCAATTGATACTCTTCTGAAGAGAATGGAAGATTTTAAGGATTCACTAATTGTGATTGTTGCAGGATATCCGAATGAGATGAAGGCTTTTCTTGAATCTAATCCCGGACTGGGTTCACGCTTTACAAACTACTTCAATTTTGAAGATTATAACCCCATTGAAATGCTCGCGATTGCAAGAGCACAGAGTGAAAAGAGCGGTTACAAACTTGATGAAACGGCTCTTGAAGAATTACTCAATATCTTCTCCAGATTATATGAGAACAGAGACATCAATTTCGGTAATGCACGTACCGTGAGGAATATTTTGTATAAAGCTATCGGGAACCAGGAAGAGAGAATTCTGACTCTTACTAATCTCAGCGATGAAGATCTTGTAAAAATCACGGCAGATGATGTAAAAAATATAGATCAATGAGGGCGCTGAAGAACGTTTTATCTCTCCTTCTCTTTTTAGCATACGGCTTAAATCTTTTCGGACAGCCCTTTGTAAAACTTGCCTTCCCCAGAGTATCTGAAACCGGGCTCAGGGGAAATAACGACAAATTAATTCTCTACTGGGATACTGAAAACGGACTGCCTCAGAATACCGTTAATGACATTGTTCAAAGAAAAGACGGTTTTATCTTCCTTGCCACAAATGACGGCTTTGTGAGATTTGACGGCGTAAGATTCAAAGACTACCGGCTTCAGGATTATCCCGAAATGATCTCCAACCGGATCAAATACCTCTTTATAGATAATAATGATATTATATATATTGTGACTGAATCAAACGATATCATAAAGTTTTCCGATGAAAAATTCACTACAATTGAAAAAAGAGAAGTTTCGGCATTTTCCCGGCTGTATGCAATAACTCCTGAGGGAGATGTGTATTTTGATGACAATCGCGGGAATCTCATCAGGGAGAAAAATGGGAATAGATCTTTTGTCCGTCTTCCCGGGATTTCTGACTTTAAAGATGTCAGGAAGATACTCGTAAAAAACGAACATCAGATGATTCTTTTCAGACTTGATTCTGCAATCATCTTCGATAAAGGAAAAATCACCCGCTATAAGTCTGAAGCCCCGCACAAGTCAAACTTTATACCTGAGATTACCGGAAATGACAACCGGTTTCTTTTTGCAAACCGGAAGGGTCTTTTTGAGATTAAAGAAGGGCAGTTGATAAAGCTGCTCGAATCCACTGAAGAGATAGGTAAAATTAACGATATGCTCATTGACTCTGATAATTCAGTTTATGTGATTTCAGGTAACGGGCTGTTCAGGATTACCGGCGGCAGAATCGATATTAAACTGAACAAAGAGAACGGGCTTTTATCAAATCAGCTTAAGTCTGTTCTTAAAGATTCAGACGGCGGAATTTTCGCAGGCTCAAATGATGCGGGACTAATAAGAATCACTAACCGGGTCTTTAAATCTATAAATTTAACTTTTGGTCTTGGAAACGAAATAGTTAATCCCCTGCTTATAAGAAAAAACGGCAACGTGCTTGCGGGCACTAATGGAGGCGGAATATATGAATTCAATAACGGGAAATTCGTATCTTCATATTTTCAGGGTTCTCATATATGGTCTGTCATAGAAGCCCATGACGGAAGCATCTATGCCGGGGTGGCATCAAATGTACTTCGTAAAAAGGCAGCCGATGGAACAGAATCAGATATTTACCTTCCCCCTTCGGCTGACGATTATATTGTTGTCAATTCACTCTTGGAAGAGTCACCCGGCAGGATCTGGATCGGAACCACAAGCGGAATATACAGTTATGGCGATGGGAAGGTTTATTCTCATTTCAATGAATCGGGTATCGGTTTCAGAATAAATGATATAAAAAAAGACAGCAGCGGTATTATTTGGATGGCGGGCCAGGAGGGACTTGTCAGATACGACGGAAGCAGATTTACCGTTTACAAATCAAAAGACTTTCCCGGCTTAAAGTATCTCAGGTGTCTGTTTATTTACAATGAGGAAATCTGGATCGGTTCATACGGCAACGGATTAATAAACTTCAAAGACGGCAGATTTACTGCAATAACTCACCGGAATGGCCTCTTTGATAACAGTATCTCTTCAATAAATCTTGATAAGCAGAACACGTTCTGGTTTACCTCCAATAAGGGAATTTTTGCCGTTGATAAATCAGGACTCGATAATATTATCCGCGGAAAAAGACAAAAAGTCAATTTTATTAAATTCGGGAGCAATGATGGGATGCTCTCAAGAGAATGTAACGGAGGTTTTTCTCCCTCTTCAGCATCAGATAAAGATGGGAACTTTTACATTCCGACTCTTAGAGGTGTGGTAATATTTAATCCGCTGGATGTTAAAAAGGAAATGTTCAGATCAAAGATTTTCATAGAAGGCTATGAGATTAATAATGCATATTTCAATTTTAACAGGCAAAGCAGGATTGAGCTGCCATTCGGAAATAACAGGGTAAACTTTTACGTAAACAGCCCCTATTTTAATGATAACCATAACCTGCTTTATAAATATAAGCTTGAAGGCTTCAAAGACGAGTGGGTAAGGCAATCTTACATGAATAACGTCATTACATTCACCTCCCTGCCCCCCGGAACATATAAACTGATAGTACGGGTGTATTATGCATTTGATGAAGAGGGAGCTGAAGAAACTGTAGTTGAAGTAACTGTTCCTCCCCCATTTTATATGACCGGAACATTCTACCTACTGATATTCATAAGTATAGTTTTGATTTTTATTCTGATATTAAAGATTCGGGAACGTGCTCTTGAGAAGAATAAAATTGAACTCGAAAATACTGTACATGAAAGGACATCAGAATTAATTAAAAAAAATAAACAGCTTGAAGTACTGAATTCTAATTTAGCTGATTCACAAAGCGAGCTTCTTAAAAAGAATGAAACACTTAAGCAGCGTGAGGAAGAACTTACTCAGCTTAATAACAGTAAAGATCTCTTCCTGACAATTATTTCGCATGATCTCAGGAATCCACTCTTCTCTATTTCATCATTTGCAGACATCCTGGAAGATGAAAATGAGGAATTAACAGGAAGAGAACGTCTCGAAATGATTGGTAAAATTAAAAATCTGAGCAGGAATCTATATGAACTGGTAAATGATCTGCTTGCATGGGCAAGAATACAGGGAGGCAAAGAAAGTGTTAATGCCCATCTGTTTGATCTGAATCAGCTTCTCAGAGATAATATTACGGCACTACAGGGCGTTGCTAATCAGAAATCAATTACTTTAACTCAACAAAACAGCTCCGCACTGATGCCGGCTTATGCTGACCGGCCTATGATATCTTCAGTAATTCAGAATCTTATAACCAATGCTATCAAATTTTCTCATCCTGATTCGGTTATTGTAATTAAATCTGAAATGGATGGTGACTTCATAAAAGTTTCAGTGAGTGATTCAGGAGTGGGAATTCCGGATGAAATGAAAGATAAACTTTTCCGGATTGATGCAAAGACTACAACCAAAGGCACGGGAGGTGAAAAAGGTGCCGGAGTAGGCTTGATTCTGACCGATGAGATTATCAGAAAAAACGGCGGTGAAATCCGGTTTGAAAGCACTGAAGGCAAAGGATCTGTGTTTTATTTCACGATACCCTCTCAGAACCTCATGCCGGGAGCAGTCAGTAATTAAGGTGTGCTTCTTCTCTGAGCTTCAGTGAAAGATCGTGCCCCAGGTACTTGTCAATAATATTATGCACCAGATACAAAATGGGTGTGAGAAGTACTGCAATAAGAAATTTGTAAGTGTAATTTACAATCCCTATGGCAATCACCAGCCAGAAACTCCATCCGGCGCCAAAATAGAATGCAATAAACAAGACCAAAAAACTGTCTATAAACTGTGAAACGAGAGTTGAACCGGTTGCCCTGAGCCATATTTTACCTTCACCCGTTTTCCTCTTGAAAAAGTGAAATACAGTGACATCAATTATCTGCCCGAGTAGAAAAGCTACAAGTGATCCAAAAATTATCCATAACCCCTGCCCGAAAATCGTGTTGTACGCAAGATTCATGTTAAGATCCCCCGATGAGGTCGGTCTCATTACCCAGAAATCTGCCGGAACCAGACCCATTGTAAAGTAAACCATAATGTAAGCGTAGGATATAAGACCTGCTGCAGTAAAGGAAAGAAACCTTACCCCTTTTTTACCAAAGTACTCATTAATTATATCCGTCATGATGAATACCACCGGCCATAACAGAACACCTGCTGATAAATTGAATGAAAGGTCACTTTGCCCGAATAATGATATTTTTACCGGACTAAGCCCCAGTGTTTTTTCAAGGGAGAAGATTTTGACACCTATAAATTCGGCCAGTATTGCATTGGCCACAAAAAAAGCTCCCAGAATTATAAAGAGCCTGCTCTCTTTGCTTTTCATGATAATCCGAATGATCTAATGATTTATTTCACTTTAACAGAAGGGTTTCAGAGAAATTCTCTGACATAAAATTCCAACTCTTCGAGCATTTTTTCATCTATCGTGAAAGTAACATAATCTGCAAAATTATTTAAAATTATGAGAGAATTAATGCTCGTGTCTTTATGTTCTAAATTAACAATTTTTTTTGAGACATTCTGATTCAGAATTCTGATATCGTCATAGATTTCATGCAGAAAATCCATATCCCAATCAGGGGACTTCCCTTTTTTCAGCTTAAGATATTGTGCGAGCAAATAAAGTGAAAAAGCCTTTATCTGCGTTTCATCAAGGGTTGCAAAAGGAAGATGAAAATA
This sequence comes from uncultured Ignavibacteriaceae bacterium, assembly GCA_964411625.1. Classification (GTDB taxonomy): domain Bacteria; phylum Bacteroidota; class Ignavibacteria; order Ignavibacteriales; family Ignavibacteriaceae; genus JABWCA01. The sequence continues at coordinate 6,999 of CAYPMQ010000045.1, read as the reverse complement.
TAACATCGGCTTCAGCCGTCCTAGCACCGGGCAACCGCTTGAAACCATAAAAATTCCCAGCATTGCACTTACCCCTGCCTGCACTGAGGTCCGTTTCGTAATGGTTCTCTCGGGGGTAACAACATTTACATCACATTCTTCAAATGAATTAACATTTCCGAATGATTCAAGTACCGGAGGAAGTGTGATTGCAAGAGGACAATATTCATTTACAGACGGATCCAACGGGCAATGGGGACATCTGAAGTTTTCCATTCTTGTCCATTCAGGATGCTCTTTTTTTAACGGGGCATTAAGAAGCGTCAGATCTTTATAGTTAAGAACTATTTCAAATGATTTGGCTGAACCGTCATCAAATTTAAAATAGTACTTTAAGACTCTGGTATGAATATCTTCCATCTGTTAAAATCATTTATTTAATTAAAGATAATAAATTTACTTTGAATTTAATTATGTTTTAATCAAATGATAAGTAAAAAAGAAGGAACAGAAAATAAAAAAATTGATATTTGAAAGGCAGGTTTAAATTTTTTCCGGTATTTATTCAGTTAATTTAAGTTCATCCCTCCGTTTTACCGGAGGGATGATGATAAAATTGTAATTATTATGGCATTTTAGATCTGGCTATTTTAATACTTGAAACACCACCTTCAAGATTTATATAGATCTTCTTTACTGTTTTTTCATAGTTATCCGAATAATATTCATTGTCAGCCTTCTCAGTAAATCCGGCAAAATCTTCTGAACCCAGACCGACGTCAGTTATCAGTTTAACACCTACGTCATCCGGAAGTGTCAGATCCAGGGATGCGGCACCTGCTTTAAGATTCACATCCATTTTGTCAAGATGAGGTCTTGGAAGCACGAGTGCCAATGAACTGGCACCAAGATCAAGTTCAAAACCGGTTAGTTTGTATTTTGAAAAGTCAAAATTTGCTGCAGAGGCTCCAATTTCAAGATGCATATCATATACGGGATTGGGATTCAGGCCTATTTCAATAGGTGATATTTCGTTGGCTTCTCCAATTTTGATCTGGAAATCAGCCATGTCAACATGGACTGTTGCCATTGAATCTGTTGATTCTGATGTGATGCTGAACTTGCGGTCCATCTTATCTGATTTTACCGAAACCAGATTACTGTCATCTATTCCGATACTGTATTCACCTGCACCTACATCAATTTTAAGATCTACAAACTTGATCGTGGAATCATATTTCTGATGTGTTATAAGAGTATCAAAAGAACGATTTACGACTTTGATATTTTTAATTTTCGAGACATTTTTAACGAAACCGAAAACACCGGTGAACATCTGGAAAACAACCATTGCGGCAAAGATTCCGATGAAGGAGGCGAGTACAACTTTTGTAACCTGATTTTTCAGTATGACTGCTATGCCTCCCAGTATCAGCAGAATCGGCCAGACTTTAAGAAGTGAAAAAAATACAACTCCGGATTCTGAAAACTGATAAATCAGAAAAAGCACACCAAGTGTCAGAAAAAATAAACCGCCAAAAAGCTGTCCGGGTTTTATTCTCTGCAAAAAATCAGTGTTCATATTGCCTCCTGATTCTTTTTATTAATTGATGAAATCATAACCCAAATACCTATTACGACAAAAATCACAGGAAGAAAATCCAGAAATTCAAACCCGGGTATTATATTATCAATCAGGAAGAATGAACCAAGCATTATCAGTATCACACCAAGAAGATAACTATTATTACTTTTTTTCCTGTCTGATAAAAAACCTTCAGGTTCCTGTTCAGGGGGAGTTTTACCCGGGTTCATAAAATCAATTTTTTCTTCCGGCATTATAACGAGACATACTATATATGCCAGTATCCCCGTGCCGTGCAGAAAAACTGACAGCACGAAAATCAATCTTACAATGACAGGATCGATATTAAAGTATTTGGCAAAACCACCGCCTACACCTCCTATCATTTTATTTGTCCGCGATCTGTATAAACCGGTTTCCATAATTTCCTCCGAATTCTTATTTATTCCGGGAACTAATTTAATATAGAAACAACTAAAAATCTTTTATTTTGGGATATTCGGAAATATTAATATATGAATACCGATTTAACCTTTTGATCGGGATAAATTCTTTATTCTGAAACCTTTACGGGATGTTTGCTTTTGATATTGAACCTTATTGTCAGCATGGCTGCAGAAGCCAGAAGTCCCAGTAAAAGACCATACCAGATACCCTCCACACCAAATTTCAGAATGAACCCGAAAAGGTATGCAGAAGGCAGCCCGATCACCCAGTAAGCCGTGAAAGTTATGATCGTCGGGTATCTGACGTCGGTAAGCCCCCTTAGAACACCAAGACCCACAGCCTGAGTACCGTCAAAAATCTGAAACAGGGCTGCAATCAGCAACAGCTTTACGGATATATCAATCACTCCCTTGTCGGATATGTAAAGTGATGAAATCTCTTCTCTGAAAATAACTATCAGCACTCCGCATGTCAGCATAAAAACAGCTCCGGAGCCAATTGCAGTGAAACCTGCCTTTCTTATCTCAGGGATACTCTGCTCACCAACCGCGTTTCCTACTCTAACGCCTCCTGCAACTGATAAACCAAGGACAATCATGTATGTAATTGACGCAATATTAATCGCTATCTGATGTGCAGCAAGAGCCTGGGCACCTAGCCAGCCCACCATGAATGCCGCCATAACAAAAGCAAAAACTTCAAAAAAATACTGCATGCCGCTTGGTACGCCTATCCTCAGAATTTCTTTTATCATTTCCTTTGCCGGTCTGAAAGGAAATACCGTCAGGTTGTATTTCCTGAATCTGCTGTTATATACAAATAAAATCATCATTATCAGCATGTAGATTCTTGAAAGCAATGTGGCAATTGCCGCCCCCTCAATTTTAAGAGCATGCGCACCAAGATTTCCGAAAATAAAAACCCAGTTCGCAAAAATATTGATCAGATTTGCAGATAATGCAATAAACATCGCAGGACGCATAACTGAGAATCCCTCAATGAATTGTTTAAAGCTTTGATAAAGACAGATTGGCAGTACTGAAAAAGCAAGTATTTGTGTATATGAAACGGCCTGACGGGCAACGTCGGGCGGCTGATTCATATACATCATAAGATTTGATGAATAGTAAGTGACAATAGTCAGAATAATTCCTGTTATGGAATTAACAATAAAGCCCTGATGGAAAATTCGCCCGGTTTTTTCAAAATTTTTTGCCCCGACCGCTATGGCAACAAGCGGAGTAATAGCGTAACTTATTCCAAGACCAAACACAAGTATAATAAAAAACAACCCGCTTCCCAGTGAAACAGCAGCAAGAGGTACTGCCCCGATATGGCCAACCATGGCACTATCTACAACACCCATCATGATGTATCCGAGCTGACCGATGGCAACGGGGTAAGCAAGGCTGAGAGTATCCTGGAGATGTTTACGGAATGTTTTCATTCTGCGGATTATAAGGAAGTAAGGAAAAATCTAATTAATGCTGCGGAAAGGGAGGGATTCGAACCCTCGAAACCCCTTTCAGAGTTTACACGCTTTCCAGGCGAGCCCGTTCAACCACTCCGGCACCTTTCCGAGTACATTAATTTTCTATAAACAGACTTGTAATTTATCAATATTTCCATTCTATTACAAGCGATTTGAAATTAAAGACCAATGCGGGCAGATATAATCTAATTCATTCCGGAGTGTCAGTCTTAAGATTTCTCCCTGAAACTGATTATACTTCTGATCATACCGTTAAAAATGAAATAATGGAAAGGAAGAATTAAGTACCAGTAAAGCCTCCCGAAAATACCTCTGGGTCTGAATGTGGCGGTCTGGATAAGTTTTGTTTTATCTGAGGAATTATCAATTCTGAACTCAAGCCATGCTTCACCGGGGAGTTTCATTTCAGCGTAAAGCAACAATCTTCCCTCTTCGCGGTTTGCCAGCATCACTCTCCAGAAATCAAGCGTATCGCCGGTATTAATTGAATTTGGACTTGTTCTTCCTCTCCTGAGTCCCACTCCCCCGGCAAATTTATCAAGAAAACCACGGATCCGCCACAGAAAATCTGCGTAATACCAGCCTCTGTCACCGCCTATTGACCATATATTCCCGATTACCCGGTCCTTATCTGCATAATTAATCTCATGTTCCTTCCGGTCTGTAAAACAACCGAATTTCGGGACGTTAATATGAGTAAGAATAGAGGGATCATTAGTACTTGATACAAGGGCGTCTTTCCAGCTAGAGATTACCATGTTCTGCTCAATTTTCTCAAATGCAAACTCAACCGCCTGCTGATAAGAGATCGGCTCAACCCCAAGCATCTCCTGAAGTGCATTATCTTTACAGATAACTTCAATCTTCATACTGTTAACAAGATTAACCGCCAGCGGGTAAGAGGTGGATGTCACAAAATATAACCAGTATGAGGAAAGCCTCGGAGTCATTACCGGAACAGTGAAGATGACCCGTTGCAGCCCCCTTGCCCGGGCAAAAATGAGCAGCATTTCCTTGTAGGTCAGTATATCCGGTCCGCCAATATCAAAGCTTTTGTTGAAGGTGGGTTCCTTAAGTGATACCCCTGTCAGATACTTGATTACATCTCTTATTGCGATAGGCTGATGTCTGGTGTTCAGCCATGTGGGTGCTATCATAACAGGCAGTTTTTCAACAAGATCCCTGATAATCTCGAACGAAGCACTCCCCGATCCTACTACAATGCCGGCCCTCAGTGTAGTTACTGGAATCTTACCACCCTTCAGAATTTCTTCCACGTTCTTCCTGGATGATAAATGTCGTGAGAGCTTGGTTTCGTTTACTATTCCGCTGAGATAGATAATCTGTTTAACCCCTGTTTCCGAGATAAATTTAAGGAAATTTCTTGCAGATATCTCCTCAAGAGATTCAAAATCACGTCCCGATGTAGTCATGGAATGAACCAGATAATATGCCACATCAATTTTGTGAGGTATCCTGAAAGCCTCATCAAAGTTTACGAAATCGGTCTCGAGAATGGAAACCTTTGGGTGAGAGTATATTCCTTCAGCGGGCAGTCTGAATCTGCTGCGGACACAGCACACCACTTCATGCCCCTCTTCAAGAAGAACGGGGAGCAATCTTTTTCCAATATATCCGTTTGCGCCGGTAAGTAGTATTTTCATAGTATTAAAACAGCGGCAGCAGCAGTAATAATTCCATTTATTGGATTTGTCAGATAAAATCATAGATGATTAATTTAGACAAATTATTTATATTTGCACACCTTAAATCTTGAAATCAGGAAAGGTGGCAGAGTGGTTGAATGCGGCGGTCTCGAAAACCGTTGTGCGCTTTCAGTGTACCGGGGGTTCGAATCCCCCCCTTTCCGCAATTATCAGCCATGGCAGGGTTGTCATGGCTTTTTCATTTTAAAAACAGTGGTTGTCCCGATGAATCGGGATTTCTCTCGCTTCGCTCGCTCAAAATGCGGCGGTCTCGTGCCGTAGGCATCCCTTTGGGAAAAACCGTTGTGCGCTTTCAGTGTACCGGGGGTTCGAATCCCCCCCTTTCCGCAA
>CAYPMQ010000045.1:0-1339 GCA_964411625.1 uncultured Ignavibacteriaceae bacterium | reverse complement strand
TTATCAGCCATGGCAGGGTTGTCATGGCTTTTAAGTTTTTTACTGCAGAGAAAGATTGTTATTAAGGGTTGGTAAACTAATTTAATGCAAAAAAAAGGCGGCTCAGTAAGCCGCCTTAAAGCATCATGATATTCTACGAAGATTAATTAACCGTAAATTCAACTCTTCTGTTAAGAGCCTTACCGGTTTCAGTTTTGTTATCAGCAACATGATTTGCTTCTCCTTTACCATCGGTGCTGATTCTGGAAGCTGAAACACCTTTACCGATCAGATAGTTTTTAACGTTTTCAGATCTCTTGTTTGAAAGAGTAAGGTTTGATTCAGGGGTACCCTGATCATCAGTGTAACCGGTAATAAGTACGTTCACGTTGCTGTGTTTGAGCAGTAAAGCTGCGTTCTGGCTGAGTATGGTTGCATATTCTGATTTTATTTCTGCCGAGCCTGAATCAAAATTGATACCTGCCAGATAAAGTTTATCGTCAGGATCAGGACGAGGTTCTTTTTCAGGAGTTTTATCACCGAGCTTCTTGTTTATTATATCTTCGATCTTCTTATAATCAATTTCAGGGGCAGGTCCCGGTTTGCCTTTTGCAGCATCAATCATTTTCTGGATCCTGTCGTAATCGACTTCCGGAATATTAATCTGTGCAGCTCCTGAAGGCAGAGAACAGTATTTTGTCTCTTTTCCTCTGATAAAATGATAAGTTATCCCTATGTTTAATGAAGTATAACTGTCAAGTATTCCGCCGAATATTCCGCCATTCGGGCCGATTATACCATCCATTTTATCAGTTGCAACTGTGTGATGACCAACCTCAAGGATGGTAACAAACTTTGGTGAAAGATTGTATTTACTCCTGCATTTACAATCAGAACAAGTTATCCGAATCTACCATCAGTGGGAACTCCCGGAAGCGGATCAGTTACTTTATAATAAAGCACCGAAAATCCTGCTCCGGCATATATCTGAAAGAAGTTACTGCACGGAGTAAAATTCATGAGATAATCACCGCCGATTGTAATTGCGACAGTTGAAGGTCCTTTTGCCCGGACGATAGGTGCACCGGCCGAAGTGAATTTATTATAAGCTATTTTTAATCTGAGGGTATTAATTTCATCAACATCACGAACGATTGTGAATACACCCCCGATATCAAAATCTTCATTTTAAGTATCTGCAAACAATCCGGGGGAAACTGCTGTTAGTCCGATTCCCTATCCATGCTCAAAGGTTGTCTGAGCAGAAGCGCTTATTGAAATAAGAATAACGGCTAATAAAAAGAATTTTTTCATCGTTTTCCTGATGTTGATTCATTAAGATTAAATATGTATTAAATAC
>CAYPMQ010000044.1:0-16450 GCA_964411625.1 uncultured Ignavibacteriaceae bacterium | reverse complement strand
ACAGCCTGCATATAAACCGTATCAAATCCGCAGCCTTTCATATAGTTAAATATGAACTCTTCTGCCTTACGGAGATTTTCCGAGCCTGATAATCTTGGACCTATTTTACTCAGCTCACCCAGTATCTTGTAACCCTCCATCTTTGTGAGAGCCGTTACCACAATGCTGTCTGCAAGAGGGATATATCTTTCTGTGATTTTATTGACCTGAGCATTTATAAGATGAGGAAGCATCAGGACTAAAGAGTAAAAAATTAATTTTTTCATACAGTTATTATGTTAAATTTGACAGTCTGTTATTTAAAAGATTTGACTTGAAAAGTACCAAAAATAAGAAGAATCCCGATAATATCGGTATTCTGAAATTCAAAGAGATAGCCGCAGGAAATAAAATACTCCCTTTATATGAAAGATTACCATCTTCACTTGAATATTCCGGGAAAGGGGTTACTATCTGCATAATAGACAGCGGATTTTATTACCATCCCGATCTTACCCGACCCAATAACCGTATCCTTACTGCATTTGATATTAACAGGCCTTCTTCCGGAAGAATTTTTCATACCCGGCACCCTGATAACTGGCACGGAATGCTAACCTCATGTGTTGCCGCCGGGAACGGATTCATGTCAGATGGCTATTATAAATCACTGGCAGCTAATGCTAACCTTGTACTGATCAAAGTGAAAAGCCTCAAAAGAATATCCGGCAGGAGCATAACGTCTGCAATAAGATGGGCAATCAAAAACAGGGATCAGTATAATATCAGGATTATCAATCTTTCTGTATATGATGATTTTGGTGAGTCATATAAAATAAATCCTGTAAGTAAAGCGGCAGAGGATGCCGTTAATGCGGGAATAGTTGTGGTTGCTGCAGTCGGGAATGATCCTTCTGCTCCCATCAGGCCTCCCGCAAGTGCTCCCGGAGTGATAAGTATCGGCGGGATTAATGACAACAATACGCCCGGTTTCAAAAATGTTGAGATGTATCACTCAAATTACGGGCACACTATTGACGGCTTTATTAAACCGGAGCTCATTGCCCCTGCAATTGCGGTTCCTGCACCCGTGCTCCCTGATACACCAAATCACAAAACCGCACTCGCCGTGTGGGATATTCTCTCTCAGCCCGCCGGATCAATGAATGAGTGTTTTTTATCCCATATCCGCGCAGGCAATCTTCCTTCTCCCCCGTTTGATATAACAGGTACCGCCGGACTTAAAAAATATCTTTATGAAAGAATGGCTGAATACCGGATCATTCATCAGCATTATCAGCTTACAGAAGGAACCTCTATGGCTTCGCCCTTTGTCTGCTCGGTGATTGCACAGATGATCGAAGCAGATCCGGAAATCACCCCTCAGGAGGTGAAGAATATTCTTTTTGAAACCGCTCTGAAAATTCCCGGCGTTGATAAAATGAAACAAGGCTTCGGGATTGTTAATCCTGCTGAAGCAGTGAAAAGAGCGGCAATTGAATCAAATATTAAAGCAGCACCCACCGATGATATCAATCCCGTAATCCACTTCGATGATAATATTATAGTCTTTAAATATCATGATCATAATGCTGTTAACGTTGCGCTCACGGGATCATTTAACGGATGGAATAATGAGGGGCTCCCCATGAGGAAGGGAAGAGCCGGTGTATGGAAGGCTGAGATACCCATGCTTGCGGAGGGAGTTTATCAGTATAAGTTTATTATAAATGACTCAAAGTGGATTTACGATCCGGCAAATACTCTCAGAGCAGATGATAATCATGGCAGCTTTAATTCGCTTTTTGAAGTAAAATACCCGGCAGGCTGATGTGCCTGAAAAAAGATATTATGCTTCAGTAATTCCTGATTATTATATGTCCCAGAAATACTGTCTGGCTTCAATGCTTCCGGGATTTTTATCCCTGAGTTTTCCCATTATATCCTTGATGACATCACTTTTTCCTGTTTTCAGCAGTACCAGTTTACCTCTGTAAACGGTAAACCCGGGATAAAGGGGACTCTCCTTCTCTTTAGCAGTCACACTCTCCTGGAGCAAAAGCGCTTCATCATAACGCCCTTTCGGGATCATATATTCTGTGAGCCCCGTTCTCAGCTTCATCAGGAAGTCGGCAGAATTATAATATCCCTCAAATCTGAAGAACTGTTTTCCATTATGATCGGCAACGTGGAATGAGGGTGTCCAGTAAGCTGAAAAATCTGACCGGTCTTTTTTATCTCTGAAGATATCAAGCCTTAATGGAATAAATTTCTCACCGAGGAAATTTATAACATCTTCATCTGTAAATGTGGTTCTTTCCATTGCTCTGCAGCCCCCGCAGTCATGCCTCTCAAATAAGATAAGTACCGGTTTTCTTTCTTTAGCCGCCAGAGCTTTTGCCTCATCACTTTTTTCATACCAATTTAATTCAGCCGGCATATTAATCTCCTGAAATCAGATTGATCAGATTTTCTCGTTTATTCTGCAGATACTTTGTTTGTCACAATATTCACAGGGCGAACCGTTTTTTCCGGCCCGTGAAGTAAGCGGAAAATTTCCGGATGTATAATTATCTGCCAGATTTTTAATCTTGTCAAAAACGGAATCATCACTCCAGCCTTCTTTAATATCCTTATATCCGAACACATTAACATCCCTTTTGAAGGAGAAAACACTTGGCTGCAGAATCTCTGTGGCTTCATTATCCTCTCCGTAAATATCCAGCAGTGCCCTTGTATAGAACTGAAGCTGCATTGATTTGCCTGTTTCATAATCGATTCTGGTTGGTGGTTTGCCCGTTTTATAGTCTATTACTCTGAAGACGGTTCTGTCGTTTTCAATACCTTTGTCAATTCTGTCAATTTTCATTTTGAATTCATATCCGTCAAGTATTTCTGCTGAGGGAGTGTAATCCTCAAAACCTTGTTCAAACAAATACGGTTTTTCGGCACCTTTTCTGCTTCGTTCCTTTTGAAGAAAATGCCACAGCAGGCTTTCCCTGAAATTCCCTTTGATGCCGAGCAGTTCTTCTTGTATAGTTGTCCTGTCGAGGTCTTCAAGACTTTCATATTTACGGATTTTTTCAGCAGCAATTTTCTGAAGCAAAGAGGCAGCTTTCTCAAACTCCTCATCGGAACATCCGTTCAGCGCAAAATCATCACCTGATGATTGTAATTCAACAAAAAAATCTTTCATGATCTCATGAACCAATTTCCCCTTATCCCTCTCTGATATAGTCTCTTGAGGTTCTTCTGTGAGGGTAAGATTAAGTACTGTTTCAATCAGATGTCTGAACGGACAGTTTGCATAACTTTCAAGTCCCGTAACAGAAAATTTCTTCCTGGAGGTTATTTTACTGTTCAAGATTTTCCCGGTGAATTCGGTTATCTTTCCCGCTTCTCTGGTGAAAATCCTTTTGCCTGATCTCCTGTCTTCATCTCTCAGCTTCAGAATCCTTACAGCTTCAGCAACACGTTCGGGATAATCAGCACCAAACTCAGCCGAAATATGTTCATGGAGACTGCGCGCCTTAATCAGGAGCTCGTCTCTGCTTATTATCAGTTTTTCATAATATCTGAGTGTTTTGGCTTTCAGATCCGAAAACTGTTTTTCATCAGGATTCAGAGGAATTAATTCTCCTTCATTTGAATGAACGGGGTAAACTGTTTTAAGCTCTCTGATAAAATGTGAGGGGGCTGATTCCCTGCTGCCATCAGTTACAGGATAAGTTATATAAACAGCTTTAGCTGCAGCAGTAAGCGTCTGATAAAATATGTTTCTCTTTTCGAAATAGTAGTTTTCCTCTGATCTGTGATATTTCCCGTCAAGAATCAGCGCCGGACGGTATCTGCCCGGAAATACCTGCTCTGTTAAACCGCAAATCAGGATATACTCAAAATGGAGTCCCCTTATTTCCTCTGGTGAGGTTACAAGTACACCGCTTTCAGGGCGTTCCTCCGTATTATACCTTACCGTAGTGAGCACATCCTCCATAATTTTGAGAAAATCGGCAGTTTTCAGGAGTTCACCGCTGCCAAAATCAACTCCCGCATTCAGCACTTCCCTGAGCTGGAAAAGAAATGCGCGCATTCCCCCGAAATCAACTTCAAGTGATGGCTCATTCAGCCTGACAATTTTTTTAACTATCTCATTTTTTATGACAAATTCCTCAAATGCTTCCTTATACTCCTTCACTGTCTGTTCTTTCCTGAAAGTCTCCGTGAAGGATGAAAGCAATTTTATGTCAGATTCAATTTCTTCCTTCGAAACATCCAGCTTCTCTAAATCTGATGCCGATATTTCCTGAAGCATTTTTATTACTCTGGAATATCCTCGTTTAATCCCTTTTGTAAACATAAGCTTTCTTAAAATATCAAAGCGGACAGGAAACAGCGTTCTGTAACTGCTGTAAGACAGTCTGGAGATGTCACGGTAACTGAAGTCGCTTACTAAGAGGCTGAATAATCCCGTCAGATAGTTAACAGCACTGCTGTCATCCCCGAAATACTGGTAAGTAAGATTAATGGGAATACCTCTTCGGCTGAATTTACTTCTTAGCAGAGGCGCATAACTTTCAGGGTCGGGAGTAATAACGCAAATCTCGGCAGGTAAGGCTTTTTTATCATTAATAAGCAGTTTTATTTCCTTTAGCAGGAAATCCGTCTCCATTCTCTGATCAAATGCCGGGATCTCATATATTACGGGAGAGTTTTTCAGGCCCGCAGGCATCGGCTTTTTTTTGCCGGATGCAAACAGATTACCCCGCAGATAACCCCTGAATGATCCATCCTCAGGAGACTCATCTTCAATTTTAATAAAGCCCAACCTCTCAAACTGCTCAGCTGATTTCAGATTAATCCCAAAAAGCCGCCTGTTACGTTCAACGCAGTCAATATTTACTATGATTTCCACGCCGGCATGAACGGCAACCGTATTGAACACCATTGATTCCGGAAGGGTAAATTCCGATATCCCCATAGCATAAATTGTCTTTACAGAGGGGAAAAGCTTCCTGAAGGCCTCTCCTGCTGCCTGAGGCGCAGCAATTATTTTTCTGTAAACGTCTCCATAATCAGCTATGTTTTTCAACTCATAAAGTTTGTTAAGTTCTGCGTATATCTTTGCAAAATCCCTTGCCTTGCCTTTTTCATATTGGCTTATTGCGCCTGCTGAACCTAATTTTTCATAAATATCTGCCGGGTAGATTCCGTATCGTTTATATTCGGAAATCATATTACCGAACATCCTTATAGTGCCGGGAGGGACTTCAGTCTTATGCTTTTTAATATACGGCAGTTCACCGGCCAGTGAATCAGTAACCTGCCTGATAAAAATGGAACTGATTGTATCATTGGTAAGGATGAATCTTATTCCCGCAGCTTTGGCTATTCTGGTTACAAAAGAGTTGATCCCTTCAGTGTTTATACCGGTTGCGGCCGATAGGGTGAGTTTTCTTTTTAATTCTCTTGATTTCCTGTTTGTCGGTACGATAACAAGAAATTCTTCTGTTTTCACATCCCTGAAGAAATTTGTTTCTTCCCAGCTTTGCGGCGGATTTTTCCCCTTATAAAGTATCATTTTATAACCTCACTAATTGAAGAAATACTTCCTTGTTTTTTCTCGGCTTCACAGAGTTTATTCTTTTATCAAGTATTTTAAGCTTCATATACGGAGCTGCCGTTTTAATGAATTCTTTAAGATTGATACTGAACGGAGGTCCCCCCGGTCTTCCGTCAACGGGAAAAAGCACCGTGTTTAAAGTTCCGCCCGGTTTGAGAACAATACTTACCATTCTGAGCATTTCACCGAGTCTGGCGGGGCTCACGGAACAAAAAGTCACATACTCGTATATCTGATCAAACTCCGCGCCGAATTTGCTGTCTAATTCAAATATATCTGCGCATATAAATTCAGGGGGTGGTATTACTTCAGAGCTTATATGACGTCTGGAAAATTCAATAGCTGACTCCGAATAATCAACTGCCGTAACCCTGAAACCGGCTTCCGCCAGGAAGTGAACATCATACCCTTTGCCCGAGCCCAGAACCATGATATTTTTGCTTGTATCAAGATATTTCAGCCTGATAAGATCTTTAAGAACGGGATTTGGGGTTTTAAGATCCCATGGGGTGTCATTGTTTCGGTATTTTTCTTCCCAATAGAGAAGATCGGGAATAGTTGCTGTGCTATTGAACATTAAATTATTTATAATTGAATTGATTTTTTAAGCAAATAATCTAATATTAAATATAAAAATTTATGAGTTTATGATAAAGCTAATTTTATCCCTGATTCTTTTCACGGCATTGAGTTTTGCACAGGGCATCGGTGAACTGGCCCCTGATCCGGAACCAATAATGTTTCCCGAGCATTCAATAGGGGTTGATCTTATGTTTGGCGAAGGCGGCTTTGGTCTGGGTGGTTTCTACCGGAAGGAAATAAGCAAAAATCTGACTTGGTTTGCTGATCTTTCAATCTCCGAAGCAAAGGATGATAAAGAGATAGAATACTACGATATTTTCGGAAGACCGGTGGTATTCGGTAAGAAGAACCGCATTTTCCTGCTGCCTCTGAACACAGGTCTGCAGCTCCGACTTTTCAGCGAGGCCCTGACCGATAACCTCAGACCTTATATTAATTTTGGTGTTGGTCCTTCATTGGTTTACACCACACCATTTGAAAAAGAGTTCTTTTCTGCATTCGGCTCAGGACAGGCGCATTACACCCTGGGTGGATATATAGGTTTTGGGGCAAATTTCGGGTTAAATCAGAGCAGTCTGATCGGTATTAATCTCAGATATTATGTAATACAATTTTTCAACGATGGTGTGGAAGGCATATACAATTCCTACAAAAAATCGCTCGGAGGATTTTATCTGACAATAAATATCGGAAGTATGTACTGAGAAAAACAGTATTTTATAAAAGACCGGCAGTCAGAACAATTATAAGTTAAGACTGCCGATTTTTTTTTATTAACTGTTGAGAAGCTCAGGGGAATAATTCTTCGGGTAACCTTTGTTAACCGATTCATTGAATTTTTGCTTCACATCCTCTTCTGAATTTCCCACTCTGTCCCAGGTGTAGTAAGTTCTGTTTCCTGTTTTATCTTTGGCAACATATCTCAGAGTGTATATTTCTTTACCGATCAGATTCTTAATTGATTCGGCATCAAGCTCACCTGAGTTATTATATTTTACGTCAACGCCGGCACAGTCAAATACTTCGCGAATTCTGATGGCGGAACCCCAGTCATTAATACTGCCATTGTCTTTTTTGAAGTTTCCGGATAAAGTCAGCTTCGGGGTAAAGGTGTTACCTTTACGGGTGGTGATTTCAGGGAACGTTAACTCCAGCGAGAGATCGCGGGTATATTTTGTTGTTGTAACATTGTATGATACAACAGCTTTCCGGATTTCTTGTCTTTCGACATAAAAAGGTTTTGCGCCTTGTGATTCTTTTTTTGAGGATGTCATAAAGTTATACCAAAATATTGATTTTGTTAATTAATCCCGGCCTTCTCACAGCCGGTACATTGTTATATTTATTTTTAATGATATTGTGATTGATTCTTAAAGTCCTGATAACAGCCGGGTATCCGAAATGGTTAAACAGAAATGAAGATCATATTTGAATGGTAAATTCTGATAATACCGTTAACGCCCAATTACCGCGGGTTATAATTATTTAACTCTGTTTTTCTTCGATAATCAGTTAACAGTATATAATATGTGTTACAAATAGTTATTTGACAACCGATTAAATTCAACACTTAATCTCAGGAGCCAAAAATATAGTCATTTATTTTAATAAGCAAATATTTTTGCACTCTTTCTGTGAATTTTAAGGCTAACTTTGAAAAAATAATGATTTTGAAACATTATTCCCCCGGTTTAATCCGTAAATTACCATTTCAGTAAAGCTTAAGGAATTTTAAATGACTGATTTAAACTGAGGGGAAACACTATTCCCTCAGCTTGCAACGTCATAAACTCTCCCGTAAAAACAGCTCTTTAAACGCCTTTACTTCCTTTAAGATTAGTGACTGACCCGATTATCTGTTCCATTTCATTGAAAGAAGTTTCGGATCTATCAGGATATTTTTCAAATGATACTTTTATAATCATTTCGTCAGAAATTCTGAAAAGCACATAAAGCAGACTCAGAGGCGCATCCCCTTCCTCTTACACAGCATTTTCAGTTATGATTGTCACGGGGGGGTACCGGCTATCACATCCACAGATTCGGCATAATCATCAATTTTCACATAGTTGAAATGGAGATAATTTCCTGTTGTCATTATTACATCCTGCATAGATGCATATAGTTCATAGATCCGGATAAGTACCTCCTCATCAAAGCTGCCTGCAAAAAATCCTGAGGGATAACTTACATCCTTAGAAATCTGCCATCCTGACGGAAAAGTGAAACTATACTCTCCTGAACCGGGAACGAGGTCAAAGTTAGTCTCTTCCGATTGTGAAAATAATCCTTGGGTAAAAAATATAAGCGCCGCTAAAACCTTTAGCATGCCGTCTCCCTCAATTTTTTATCTTATTTAATTTCTAATTATTATTTAAGCAGCCAATAAAAAACAATCCTGAAGGCTGAGGAAAAATTTTTCCGCTCCGTTGTCTTCATCACCCGTTAATCAGAACTTGCCGCGTGATATTTTTCACCTGTTAACTGATTATCTTTCCTGAATCATATTAAGGTCATATGAGTAATCAAACTTAATCTGTTTACTGCCGGCCCGCCGCCTGAATAAGCAAAGCCGTTATCATATAAAATTACTGATAATATGATTGAAAATGATAATTCTTAAATCGTCACCGGGATTTTTATTATATTAAATTTTGAAAAACTCAACTATTACAGACAGAAAAATATGAAGATTCTCCTCTTCCTTATTCTCATTACATCCTTCTCATTTTCACAGGAAAAAATCATGTCATGGCGCCTGTATTATGAATATGAAAAGTTCAGGGAACCTGAAATCACACACAGAAGGGTTAAACACCCGCTGATTGAATCCCTTATAAAAAAATATGAACAGCATCCTCTGTTTAAGGTACGTGAAATCGGCAAATCACATGAGGGCCGGAGCATATATCTTATGCAGACAGGAAGCGGAAAAACCAGGGTCTTTCTCTGGGCACAGATGCATGGTGACGAACCTACCGCAAACGCGGCTTTATTTGATATTTTCAGGCTTATTTCTGATCCCGGTGAATTCACACATCTTCGGGATTCAATCCTGAACCATCTCACAATTTATTTTTTACCTCTGCTGAACCCTGACGGGGCAGAAAAGTATATACGCGAAACTGCTCTTGGTATAGATATAAACAGGGATGCAGTCAGGCTTGTAACTCCCGAAGCTGCTCTGCTGATGAAAACTTTTAAGGAAATAAAACCGGATTTCGCCTTCAATCTTCATGATCAGAGTATCAGGCATGCAGCAGGTTTCACCCCCAGACAGGCGACAATATCATTCCTTGCTCCGCCTTTTGATTATATTAAAACCATTAACGATTCAAGGCTCAGGGCTATTAAACTGATCAGCAATCTGACGGATATTCTCAATCAGTTCATTCCGGGTCATACAGGCAAGTACTCTGACGATTATGAGCCACGGGCATTCGGCGATACTTTTCAGGGGCTGGGGGCATCAACAATTCTTATTGAAAGCGGCGGATGGCCTGACGATCCCGAAAAGCAGCATATCAGAAAACTGAATTTTATTATTCTTCTCACCGCTTTTAATTCTATTGCAACGGGGGGATACAACAGATACACCACAGCAGAATATGATAATCTTCCGTTTAATATAAGAATGCTTTGCAACGTTATTCTGAGGAATGTTAAACTTAACGGAAAAATCACTGATATCGGAATTGATCACGAGGAAGTTAATTTTGATAATGCTAAAACATTTTATTATAAAGGCATTATCCGAAATATTGCCAGGCTGACAGAAAATATAGGCATCACGGAATATGACTTGACCGGTTATGAAGTGCTGCCGGGAAAAATTTATGATGCTTCAGGCCAGGATATTGAAATGATTGATAAAAACAAACTCCTGAGTGAAGGATATCTTACCCTGAAAACAGGCAACAGGGAGATCCTTTCAAGAAAATTTATGAAAGCCCCGTTTAACTTTACCGGCTCCGCAAGGATGAAATCAACCGTTCCTGCAATTGAATCAATTGCTAATTTCCTTTTGGTCAGGAATGGTAAAATTGATTATATTGTAATAAACGGCTTTTTTATCAATTTAAAGAGCAATTCCGGCAATTTACCCAATACTTTAATATTAGAATAAAACAGATTTTATTATATTGGGGTATGGCTATTTCAGCACAATTTTGGAACACCAAATCAAAGATCAATTATTAATGACGAACAGTAAAGCCCTCTACGCAGATTTTGAACGGGAAGCCGTCCCTCATATGGATGCGCTATTCAATTTCGCTTTGAGGATGACGGGTGACTCAGACGAGGCAAACGATTTAGTACAAGACACATACCTTCGCGCTTTCCGATTTTTCGATAAATTTGAAAAGGGAACAAACTGTAAGGCGTGGTTGTTCAGAATAATGAAGAATACATATATAAACACTTACAGGAAAAGAACTAAGGAACCAGAGAAGGTTGATTACGAAGAGGTTGAAAATTTCTATGAAAATATTAAGCCTTCTTCAACCGACGATGCACACCTCGATAAGGAAATTTTCGATAATCTGCTTGATGACCAGGTTTCGAATGCAATTTCCGCGCTTCCGGAAGATTTCAGAACTGTTGTAATATTAGCTGATATTGAAGGTTTCACATACGATGAAATTGCTGATTTTATTGACTGCCCGGTTGGTACAGTTCGCTCCAGATTACACAGGGCAAGGAAAATGTTGTTTGCACAGTTATATGAATATGCCGGTTCCAAAGGTTATAAGATTAGTTCAGATGAGGAAGAATAAGACGATACGAATATGTTAGATAAGATTACAGCGCTTATTGATAACCAATTGCTCTCAACAGAAAACCGTCTGGAATTGCAACAGCAGATCAATTCAGATCCCCGGCTAAGATTCGAATATGAAATTCAGCTGACGGTTAAGAATACCATTAACAGTAAATGCCACAGAACTGCATGTCCGGAAACGCTTAAAGCCAGGATTCTTGAAGAAATCCAGGCGCAGGCATTTACGGAAGGACCCAAAAAAGCAGCTCGCCCGGAATCCATCTCGTTTTTCAGAAGACCCGTTTTCGCATTTCCTGCAGCCGCAGCTGCGGTTCTTGTAGTGTATCTGCTTGTTTCAGCGGCACTTACAGGCAACCCCGATTTGCCCGCCTTTGATGCAATGGCACAGTCAAACTTTAAAAATATTCTTGCCGGCAACCTAAAACCCCAGATGCTCTCAAGCAGTCACTCGGTATTACTTGATTTCTTCAGAGAAAAAGGAGTTGACTATGATGTTCACCTCCCCGATAACGGGAAATGGGATCTGGTGGGAGGAGTTGTTTCAAATGACGGCGGAAAAAATCTGGCTCATTTTGTCATGAAGAGTAAAACAGGCGGATTAATCTATGTTTTCGAGATAAATAAAAAATATCTTACCGAAGATAAAGTCCTCATGCTCGATAAGGATAAAATGGAGATGCTTAATTCAGGCAACTGTTACACTAAATATCTCAAAGACTATTGCATTATGGTCACTAAAAACGGTGATAATTACTCGGCAATAGCAACAAACTGCAAACCTGAAGAAATTAAATCATATTTCTGCGGTAATTAATTAACAGGAGAATGTGTTATGCCAAGCGTAAAAAATGTTCTTATTCCGACTGACCTTAGCAAATTATCGATGACGGCAATGGTTTACGCTCTGGACCGCGCTGAAAAATACGATGCCGTGATACACATTTTGCATGTTATTGATACTTATACTCCCATTCTGACAATAAGGACCGTTGAGCTTACACAGGAGTCAATCAATGAAGCTCTTTTCGAGAATGCTCAGAAAAACCTCGATGCCCTGCTTGAAGAATATGCTCCCGAATCAGCCAAAAAGATCGTCACTGCCATAAGAAAAGGTGTGACCCATGAAGAAATTATTAAATACGCTAATGAAAATCATATAGACCTTATCACTTTGGCCACACACGGCAGAACCGGACTTCTCCATACTCTTATAGGAAGTGTGGCTGAAAAGGTGATCAGATATGCCAAGTGCCCGGTTCTGGTAATCAAACCGGAGGAGATTAAATAAATTTTCTTTTCTTTTTGAGTCTTGGCTCCTCCTTTAAACTTAATTTTTTGATTAAGTCCCTTTTTTTTCTTATCTTAATAGTCTTAATTTTCTTCGGATATTATGGCAAAGACTAAAAATATAGAAGCATATTGTGCGTTTTGCGCTGTTGTGACAAAGATGGAAGTTTCGGGAGTAAACCCTGCCGATGACAAGCTATGGGCTAAATGCAAGAAATGCAAACAGACCATGCTGATTGACGCTCAGGATGCTGAGAAGGCCGTAAAACTCTCTGCAAAAACGATGTCAACAGATAATCTTCTGACATACTCACCCAAAGATACCTTTGAGGTGGGTGATACAATATTTCATCAGAAGTGGGATGACTGCGGAGTAGTGTTATCCAAAGAAGCACTTGCGGACGGTAAGACATCAATCACCGTTGATTTTCAGAAATCAGGAATTAAAAAACTTTTAACAAATATAAATTAAAATCAGAAAGGCAATAACTTGATAGGTATCACCGTACAGGAAAATGAATCAATTGATAAAGCACTAAAGAGATTCAAGAAAAAATACGAAAGATCGGGTATTCTTAAAGAGTTTAAAAAACGCACTTTCTATGTGAAGCCTTCAATCAAAAAAAGAATGGAAAGACTTAAAGCCATCAGAAGAGCACATAGAATGGATTATTTGAATAACCAGTAATTTATATAAAAGTTTTGCCTTGTTTTTGAGGCTGTCTTAACCCGGCAGCCTCTTTTCTTTTCACCCGGGGGAACCCATATCCTATTCATCCGCGTCCCCGTCGTTATATCTTTACCAGTAAAAATATTATCAGAATATCCGGCATTACGGATCATTTTACATTATTATTTATTGCCCCGGTATTAAACACCATCATTTCAATCATTTTAATCATTAGCATCACAGTTCAGATATGTATTGCCTCCCGGTTTTAGCAACATTTAACCGATGTTTCACGGCGTGAGGGGGTCTGTGCATTGCTGCAAAAGGAAAAGCCGCCGGCGGGTCGGAAAATCACATAGTTAAGCAGCAAATCTCCCGTCCTAAGTTCAGGATAAAAAATGCAGAATATTCAATTTCAATTGCCGTTTGCTTTAGCTGACGGAAAAAGAAAAGACATTGCATGCCGGCTTCAGCCGCATTTGCCCATTAGTATTTTCTGTACTTGTATATGGATAGCAGACAACCCTTAGTAAAAGCAAACTAATCCGCCACGTCAGAGCTGTACCATTGGCAGCACAACAAACAGCCGCCCGGCAGCCAAAGGGGATGTGCCCTTTGCTGCAAACGGAAAAGCCGTAAACGGGTTGATCTTTCATGCCTTGCCTCAGATCATTAAAATCCCATCACATTAATCATTTTTATTGTAAAAATCATAGTTCAGACATTTTTTGCCAGATTTTTCTGAATCTAAGCTCAGACAATAATCTTAAAGGCAGTACAGCTACCAGTTATTATGTCCCTAAATCCCGGACCCAAAGACCTTAAACACTAAACCCAATTTGCCGCTGCGAACTAAAACCTGATTTCCTATTCCTCATTCAGCCTCTTATAAAACTTCCTGCTGAGGTACTCCGTGGTGTACTCAAAAACCTCATCGACACTTGAGGCAAATTTAATGAGGTTCAGGTCTTCGTGTGAAATCATGCCGGCATCAGCAAGACCTTCAAAATTGAAGATATTTTTCCAGAACTTGTCATCATAAAGAATAATAAGGATATCCTTCCTGATTTTTGTTGTCTGAACCAGAGTCAGCACTTCAAAAAGTTCATCCATCGTGCCAAAGCCGCCCGGGAACACTACTACTACCTTAGCCATATATACGAACCAGAATTTACGCATGAAGAAGTAATGAAACTCAAACCCGAGATGCCCGGTGACATAGTTATTTATATGATTTTCATTAGGAAGACTTATTCCCAGTCCGACCGAATCACCACCGCCCAGATATGCGCCTTTGTTTGCCGCCTCCATTATTCCCGGGCCTCCCCCCGTGCATACCACGAAACGCTTATCATCCTTGTCAAGATTCTGAAGCCATTCAGTAATCCGCTTTGAACACTGAACGCAGTCCTCATAATATTTTGACATCTCCACATCCCTTTTAGCATTGGCAAGAGCCTTCTGATAATCAGGGGAAGATTTATCAGTGGTTTCTTCAAGCTCTTTAAGTTTGGCGGAGGTAAGCTCGAGCGGTCTCAGTCTTGCACTGCCAAAAAATACGACCGTATCGGTTATACGGTGTTTATTAAATCTGGCCTCCGGATCCAGATACTCAGATAAAATCCTGATTGTACGTGCGTCAGATGAATTGAGGAACTCCTGATTCTTATATGATTTTGGCGGCTGTTTATTTTCTTTCATAACTTACCAGACTTTGAAAATTGGATAAAAACTTTATATTGGGTCTGAAACTAACAATTTTTCCCACACTAAGACAACAGGACTGACGTATCAAAACGCTTAAAGTTCTTCTGTTTGCCTTTTGCCTGCCGATAGTGACAATGTTCGCCCAAAAAGAAATTGCAGATGCAAAAATAAAAAAAATACTCGAAAAGGTGCCCGGGGGAACTGATTACACGATATTGATTTTTGATCCGATGCTTAACGACACACTCTTTAAATACAATATTCAGAAACCCCTGATACCAGCTTCTAACAATAAGCTTTTCAGTTCTGCCGCAGCACTTTACATACTCGGACCCGATTTTAAAGTTTACACCCGTATATTTTCCGATGACAATGATGTATCAGACGGTGTTGTAAACGGGAATCTTTATATCAAAGGATATGGTGATGCTTCATTCAATTCTGAAAATCTTGACGAAATGATTCAGGACCTGAAAGCAGCAGGAATCAGGGAAGTAACGGGCAATGTGTATGGTGACGATTCATATTTCGATAAGGAATATTACAGACACGAGTGGATGGCAAATGTTGAATACGAAGGTGATCTTCCGCTTATTTCCGCTCTTGTTCTTGATTATAACCGAATAAAGAAGGAAGTTGTATGGAGTGGCAGAAAAAGTTACAAGGAAGAAAAAATTCTTAATCCCCCGCTGCAGATAGCAGAAGTTTTTCTGCAAAAACTGACCAATGCAGAAATTAACGTTAAAGGAAAGGCGGGAGAAGGCAAGACCCCCGGAGAAGCGCTTCTGCTCTCCGAATTCCACTCCCCTATAATGGAACTGCTGAAAAGACAAAATAAAAGCAGTGATAATTTTTACGCAGAAACAGTTTTCAAAATCCTGGGAGCGGTTTCAACCGGAAAACAGGGCACGGCGATTAACTCCTACCAGGCACTTTACTCCTGTCTTAAAAATCTTGGGATAGAAACAAAGGGCAGCTCCATTGTTGACGGCTCAGGTTTATCAAGAAGCAATTACGTCACTGCGGCCACACTTGGTGATCTTCTTAAAGCAGTTTACTTTGATCTTGATATATTTGAATGGTATTATAAAACTCTTACCATTGCCGGTGTTGACGGCACACTTGGCAATAGGATGAAAGGAACCGCCGGAGAGAATAATTTCAGAGGGAAAACCGGAACATTAAATGGTGTTTCTTCTCTTTCGGGTTATATGCAGACCAAAAAAGGTGCAGATATAATTCTGGTAATGATATTTAACTACACAACTTATAACTGGACTTATTACAGGAAAATAAAAGATGAAATAGTGGATGCGGCAGCAGATTATTAATCTGCCGCCGTCAGAAAATTATTGCCGGGGAGGTACAGCGGGTGCTGACTGAGCAGGTCTGCCACCCTTCTGAATGATACTTTCCTTGTCACCTGAAGCAGATGAACCGGGAAGGAAGAAAAGGTTAATAACCAGAGCCAGAACAGCAAGCGCGCCTGCAAGATACCATGTGGTCTTGTTGAGGAAATCTGCAGTTCTTCTGGTACCAAACATTGCCCCAACGTTTCCTGCACCACCAAATGTGCCGGCAAGCCCGCCTCCCTTGCTTGACTGCAGGAGAACAACTACCATTAAGAAAAACGCAACTATGACGGATAACGCGATTAACAGAGTGTACATCTGATCCTCTATGATTCAAAAAGTTTTTGAGATAAAACTTAAAGATAAGGTTTTTTATTTTCTTTTACTAAATTTTTTTTAACTTCTGCCCCGCCGCCGAATTGCATCATAAAAAAGGTTACCGAAAGGAAAAATAAAAAAGTTCGCTGCAT
>CAYPMQ010000043.1:0-16760 GCA_964411625.1 uncultured Ignavibacteriaceae bacterium | reverse complement strand
ATTTCATATTGATTAAATATCAAATTTGATACCTTGTGCAAGAGGAAGTTTGGAACCGTAATTTATTGTGTTGGTTTGTCTCCGCATATACTGTTTCCAACTGTCTGAGCCTGATTCCCTGCCGCCCCCGGTTTCTTTTTCACCCCCGAAAGCGCCTCCGATCTCTGCTCCTGAAGTACCTATATTGACGTTAGCAATTCCGCAGTCAGATCCTCTTACAGATAGGAATTCTTCAACCTCACGCATATCTGTTGTGAAAATTGAGGAAGAAAGGCCCTGAACAACTGAATTCTGTATTGTAATTGCTTCTTTTACATCACCTGAATATTTTATCATGTACAGAATAGGTGCGAAAGTCTCTTCCTGAACTATTTCATATTCATTTTTTGCCTGTACAAGTGCCGGTCTTACATAGCAGCCTGATTCATACCCGGGTCCGCTTAATATTTCACCACCAAATAAAATATCACCGCCTTCATCCTTAACTCTGTTAAGTGCATTGCAGAAATCTTTTACAGCACCTGTATCAATAAGCGGGCCTACGTGATTATTAAGATCAAGAGGATCACCGATTCTGAGTGATTTGTAAGCGTTCAAAATTGTATCTTTTACTTTGTCATATATTGATTCATGAACAATAATTCTTCTTGTTGAGGTGCATCTCTGCCCGGCGGTACCAACAGCGCCGAAAACAATTGCAGGGATAGCAAGTTTCAGATCTGCTGACGGGGTTACAATTATTGCATTATTTCCTCCAAGTTCGAGAATTGCTTTTCCAAATCTCCTCGATATAACCTCACCAGCATGTCTGCCCACTTTTGTTGAGCCGGTAAGTGAAATCAATGGGATTCTTCTGTCGTTTAACAGTTTTTCGCCGATGGTTGATCCTTTTCCTATAATCAGATTGAATACACCTTCAGGGAGTTCATTTCTTTCAACAACACGGGCAACTATATTCTGAACTGCAACACCACAAAGCGGTACTTTAGATGAGGGTTTCCAAAGGCACACATCACCGCAGACAGCAGCCAGTGCAGCATTCCACGCCCATACGGCCACCGGAAAGTTAAAAGCTGTTACGATGCCAACAACACCAAGAGGATGCCACTGTTCATACATTCTGTGATCCGGTCTTTCAGAGTGCATAGTAAGACCGTATAACTGTCTGCTCAGACCAACAGCAAAATCACATATATCTATCATTTCCTGGACTTCACCCCAGCCCTCCTGAAGTGATTTCCCCATTTCATAAGAAACGAGACGACCCAGCGGATCTTTATATTTTCTCAGTTCATCCCCGATCTGCCTGACAATTTCACCTCTTTTAGGGGCCGGCATATCACGCCATACAAGAAAAGCTTCAGATGCTTTTTCCATAATCAGGTCATAAGTGTTTTCATCACACTGGGTTACGGTCCCTATATGAGCACCGTCAGTCGGTGAGTAAACTTCAAGGTTGCCACCGGGTGTGTTAAAAAAGTGATTTTTACCTGCAGAGGCACCATAATTTATTTTTTCAATGCCTAATTCTTTTAAGAAATCCATTCTTACCTCGATACAAAAAATATTTTTAAACAGGAATGTAATATATGAAAAGTCTGACCCACCATCATCAGACGCAGAATAATATTTATGATTCATCATTTATTGATAAGCTAATCTCACTTCATAATGCAACCCTGAATCAGGATTTATCAATCTGTTAATCTTGCATTGATTGCCTTTTATTCGCATTTTCTTTATCTTTATTTTCGTTATGATAATTTCTTCTTTATCTGAAAAAACCGGCATTAATCCCTGTGAAATGAGAAGTTATTTCGTTTCCAGCTTCGAATCCGTTTTTTAGGATTCTCCCCCTCTCTTTACCTTTTCTAAATTAAATAAAATTATTATAACTTTTTTTTGCACGGAGGTGATTCATGAGCAAAACCGCTCTTCATGATGATTTAAATGTTATTAATTATGCCATTGAGGCAAAAGATGTCAGAGATGTTCTAAGCAAATACATACTTGCTGACGGGTATGAATTTGTTCTGGATATTGAAAACTCACACGGATGTACTCTGGTTAATGCTGTTACGGGAGAAGAATATCTTGATTTTTTCTCTTTCTATGCGTCATCAGCACTAGGTATGAATCATCCTAAAATGATGACCCCTGAATTCAGGGAGAAAATTGCTTGGGCAGGAATAAATAAACCCGCCAATTCTGACATTTACACTCAGCAGATGGCTGAATTTGTAGAATATTTTGGCAAATATGTTATGCCTTCCCACTTTAAATACCTTTTCTTTGTTGAGGGAGGTTCAGTTGCCGTTGAAAATGCTCTCAAGGTTGCAATGGACTGGAAAGTAAGGAAAAATTTTGCAAAAGGAATAAAAGAAGAAAAAGGCTTTCAGATTATTCATTTCAAAGAGGCATTCCATGGCCGGACGGGATATACACTCTCTCTCACTAATACGGATCCTAACAAGGTTAATTATTTCCCGAAATTCCCATGGCCCAGAATTTCTAACCCTAAAATTATCCATCCTCTGCAGGAAAACCTGAATAAGATTATAGAAGCGGAAAAGCGTGCAATTGAAGAAATTCACGACGCAATAAAAAATAACCCTGATGATATTGCAGCTATAATCATAGAGCCCATCCAGGCTGAAGGCGGCGATAATCACTTCAGACCTGAATTCCTGAGTTCACTCCGTGATATCTGTGACAAGAATGAAATAATGCTGATTTTTGATGAAGTACAGACCGGATTCGGGATGACTGGTAAATGGTGGTGTTCCGAATATTTTGTAATGCCTGACATTATCGCTTTTGGTAAAAAAGTTCAGGTCTGCGGAATTATGGTCAGTGAAAGAGTTGATGAAATAAAAGATAACTGCTTTCATGTTTCAAGCAGAATAAACTCTACATGGGGCGGTAATTTTACTGATATGGTAAGATCTGCAAAGATCATTGAAATTATGGCTGAAGAAAATGTTGTTGAAAACTCTGCAGTTATTGGTGAATATCTTCTTGCAGAACTTCATAAACTTAACAATGATTTCCCATCGATTGTTTCATCACCCAGAGGAAAAGGTTTAATGTGTGCGTTTGACATGCCTGATAAAATTCTGAGAAATCAGTTTATAGATAAGTGTTTTGAAGAAAAGCTGTTCATATTGGGCTGCGGCCCCTCCGCCGTGAGATTCAGAACGCCTCTTATTGTTACAAAAGAGGAAATCGATAGGGGCTTGAATATTATCAGGAAAGTTCTTAAGTTAATGTCGTAAAATAAATTACATTTTCCAATATCTACTTGCACGGATTAACGGCTCCCGGGTGGGAGCCGTTTCCGTTTTAAAGCATTCCTATTCTTTTATTCCGAGAAGATCTAACATAAATGCAAATCTGAGGGCAATCTCCTTAAAGTATCTGAATCTGCCTGAGGCACCGCCGTGCCCGGCATCCATGTTTGTGGAGAGATAGAGCGGATTATTATCTGTTTTCATAACTCTCAACTTAGCAACCCACTTTGCAGGCTCCCAGTATTGGACCTGTGAATCATGAAGTCCTGTCGTAACAAGAAGTGCAGGGTAATCTTTCCTTTCAACCCGGTCATAGGGGGAATAGCTGAGCATATAGTCATAATAGACTTTATCATTAGGATTCCCCCATTCATCATATTCTGATGTAGTAAGTGGTATTGACTCATCAAGCATGGTTGTAACAACATCAACAAAAGGAACCGCAGCAATAACTCCTTTAAATAGATCGGGTCTCATATTAATTACCGAACCCATCAGAAGCCCGCCTGCGCTTCCTCCATAAGCAAAGAGTTTATTCTGATTTGTATATTTTTCCTTAATGAGTGCTTCAGCGCAGTCAATAAAATCAGTGAATGTATTTTTTTTATTAAGCAGTTTACCATCTTCGTACCACGCCCTCCCAAGTTCCTGACCTCCTCTTATGTGAGCAATTGCATACACAAATCCTCTGTCAAGCAGAGAGATATTTGCAATTGAGAAACCGGGGAACATGCTTGCACCGTATGAACCATAGCCGTAAAGGAGAAGAGGATTATCACCATTCAGCTTCAGACCTTTTTTGTAAACAATTGATACAGGAATCCTTTTACCGTCTCCGGCAGGGGCATAAATCCTTTTTGAGACATAATCATCAGGATTATACCCTCCTACCACCTCTGTTCTTTTAAGAAGCTTTTTCTCACGGGTCTGCATATTATAATCATATGTTGATGCCGGAGTAGTCAGTGATGTGTACGTATAGCGCAGAATATCCGTGTCAAAATCCGGGTTGATGCTCAGGTACGCAGAATATGTTTCCTCACCAAAATCAATATAGTGTTCTTTTCCTGAACTCCACTCTATGACTCTCATTTTGATGAGACCCATATCCACCTCAGAAAGAACCAGATAGCGTTCAAAAATTTCCATACCCTGCAGAAGTACGTTTTCTCTGTGAGGAATAACTTCACTCCATCCGGAAATATCAGTATTGGTTACAGGGGTTTTCATCAGTCTGAAATTCCGGGCATTGAAATTTGTAACAATGTAAAATTCATCTCTGAAGTGATCAATCGAATACTCCAGATCCCTTTTACGGGGCATAAAGAGTTTAAAATCACCTCTCGGATTATCAGCGGCTATAAACCGGTATTCATTTGAAAGAGTCTGTGAGGAACCTATGATAATATATTTTTTTGACTTCGTTTTAAATACAAATGTGGAGAATGTTGAATCTGATTCTTCATAAACAATCTCATTTTTACCGTCTTCAAGGTGGAAACGGTGAATTCTGTATGCTCTGAGGGTATTATCTTTGGTAGTATAAAAAACTGTCCGGCCATCATTTCCCCAGACGCTTACCCCGGTACAGTTTGTAATTTTATAATCGAGAAGTTTTCCTGTTTTGAGATCCTTGAAATAAATATCATAAATCCTGCGGCTCAAAGTATCAACCCCATAGGCGAGTATATTATTATCAGGGCTGACATTAAGTCCTGCTACATTGATGAATTCATAGCCTTTTGCCATCTCGTTAACATCAATTAGAATCTCTTCAGGAGCATCCTGACTCTCTTTTTTCCGGCAGTAAATCGGATATTCTTTACCTGTTTCATACCTGGTATAGTAGTAAAAACCATTTTCTTTATAAGGAACAGATTCATCCTGCTGTTTTATTTTTGCAGTAATTTCATTGTAAAGTTTTTCCTGAAGCGGCTCTGTATGAGCCATCTCCTGTTTCAGCCAGGCATTTTCTTCCTCAAGGTATTTTATAACTTCGGGATTTTCTCTCTCGTTAAGCCAGTAGTAGTTGTCAGTTCTATCGTGACCGTGTTTACTTAAAACTTTGGGCACTTTTTTCGCAACCGGTGGTTGGGTCATGTTTTGTCCGTAATTAATTGTAACTGTTATTAAAAATAAGATCGGAAGTATTTTTTTAAGCATAGATTGTACCGTACTGCTTTTCTTTGATGATATCTCCGGGAGATATTAATTAACTTACTCCACGGATAATAAATGTAATATTTTTTTGAATGAAGGGCTATTTTTTTGCCTTCGGTATCAATAAACATCGCCATAAAACCGATGTCTTCGGTAATAAGAGTTTTTTCCTTACTTATCTCACCTCCTGCAATTTTTACTCTTGCTAACATATTGCTGAGATCTTGATTTGCATCCTGGAAGATTGCAGTTCATTTGGCTGAAGGGATATAATGATCCCCCATGCAGATTGTTCCGCTTACCGATGTATTGTCATACGGAAACCACCCCATTTTAAACCGCCAATTTCATGAACTTCAATATCAGCTTCAGGTATATTACTGTAAAATTTCAATGTCCTGTCAAAATCGGTAACAGGAATCTCGAACCAGGTAATTATGTTTTTTTTCTGCTCATTCTTTTTTCTTTAATTTGTAAATTTACTGATAAGAAAATTATCATTTAGCGGAAAAATGACGAAACTTTGTCTAATAATTTCAATTTTATTTACAATTAACCTCTGCAGTCAGGAAATCGGCGGGATCAGCCTGAAATATCATAGCATTTCAATAAGACCCGAATACAAATGGAATATCCTGGCAGATGATTCACTATCCGTTCTTATTTCAGAGGATGGTAATGAAACGGTTTACATATACTCCCATAATTGTAAGACGGGGTATGAACTTGAAACAATTATGAGAAATGAATATAATTTTGGTGATTCAGTAAGTCTTATAGCCGCATACAGACCTAAATTCACAGATGGTGATATCTATGTGGTTGATGTTGAAGGATTCAGAAAAGGAGCGAGTATTCTCGGCAGAGCTGTTGGTATCCTAAATCCCGGCGGAAAAGGATTCGTGATTGTCGGTGTTGCTGATGAACGCCACTTCCGCCCTGATTTTAAATTTGTTCCCTACCGGCTTCTGAAAACAATTAAAGGGAATGATTAAAGCTGTTCTATATCAAGTTTCAAACCTACTCTCAGCCCTGCGTATGAAGAGTTTTCGCCGGTGTAATTATACTTTAACATGCCTTCAATAGAAAACATCTCATCAAGCGGATAAATATATCCGGCACCTATAAATATGCCGTATTTCTCACTTGAATCAGTTCGGTAGTAGGTGTAAACCTGACCTGTAGGTCCCTGACTTATGTCAGACTTAGTGAGAATGATATTAAAACTAGCTCCGAACGAAAAAAAGTAACCTTTTTTCTCATAAAAATTTACACCCAGAACAATTTCACCAATGTTGTAGTAAATCAGATAGCTTGTATTATTGGGGTATTTATATGTTTTACCAGAAAAAGCATAATAGCCTCCGTTAATGAAAAAGGAGTAATTTTTCTTCATTTTGATTTCAAATTTAATCGAAGCACCTCCGCCCGTCGCTGTCTTTTGAGCAAACTGCCCTGTAGGTACCACAAATTCAGGACTGAATGTTATATATTTGGACTGAGCTTTTAAGTCAGTTAACAAACCTGTTAATATCAGAACAACAATAAAACAGTACACAGAAATATTTTTCATAAATCTCTTATTTTTTATCTTCAAAAATAAGAAACCTGTGAATAAATACATAGAAGGAACTTTGAATGATTGATTTTTTACTGATTGGTATGGAAAATCTGAAGCATCCGGCCATTTTGTTTTTTATTTTGGGTTTCGTGGCAACACTTATAAAAACTGAAATAAAATTTCCTGAACAGATAGCCAAAGGACTTTCCTATTTCCTTATGATAGCAATAGGATTCAAGGGTGGTACCGAAATCGCTAAAAGCGGCATAAATGAGACTTTGTTTGCTGCTGCGGGAGTCTCTGTTGTTTTGGCATCGTTAATTCCGGTACTGGCATTTTTTCTGCTGAGAAATCTGTTGAAAACCGATACTATAAATGCCGGTGCTATGGCGGCTCATTACGGGTCGGTCAGCGTGGTTACTTTTGTTACAGCAGCGGCATATCTTAACAGGCAGGATATAAATTTCAACGGTTTCATGGTTGGAATGATGGCAATCATGGAGTTTCCGGCCATATTAATTGGTCTCGGGCTCGCAAAGTATTATTCAGATATCAGAGAAAAGGAATTTAATGTTAAGGGACTAATTCATGAATCAATCACAAATGAAAGTGTTGTCATACTTGCCGGTGCAATGATTATTGGTTTTGTTTCGGGTGAAAATGGCTACAGACTAACCAAACCTCTGTTTGTTGATGCATTCCCGGGAATTCTTACTTTCTTTCTGCTGGAGATGGGGATTCTGAGTGCCAAAAAGATTGCGGATTTCAGACTTGCGGGGCTGAAAATAATTCTGTTTGGAATATTCTTCCCGTTATTTAACGGAATCTTTGCAGCTTTAATCTGTGCTCTTCTGAATTTTGAGTCGGGTAATACGGCATTGTTTGCAGTTCTTGCCGCAAGTTCTTCTTACATAGCGGCACCGGCTGCGGTCAGACTGGTATTACCTCAGGCAAACCCATCAATTTATCTCACATCCTCACTTGCCGTGACTTTTCCTTTTAATATTATTATTGGAATTCCGGTGTATTATCTTGCGGCAGTTCAATTCACTTCTGTTTTTTAAGTACCATGGAGTAGAATCCTGAAGGGGTAATAATCGGGTATCAGCAGATTGCGTAATTATTTAAACCCTGAAACTGATGAACAATCTAAAATTAAAAGGGCTGCGGAGATAATCAGCAGCCCTTTTTCATTAATAGCAGGATTACATTGCCTAGTGAGTATCTTCGAGTTTAAGCAAAGATGTTGATTTCTCACCTTCTTTTTTCTGTCTCTTAGCATGATAAAGATGCGATTTGATTATGAGGAATACTGCAAGAGCAATAAGCCCGGCAATTGCAATATAACCACCGTAATAAACCGTAAAAGCAAAAATAAAAGATAAACTGAAAGCAAATACTGCAGTCATAAACCAGCTTCCGATAACAGTTAACACACCATTAACTCTCTTTTCTGCGTTTTCTTTTCCCCATGCTCTGTCAGATAATGAAGTACCCATTGCAACTATAAAAGTTACGTAAGTAGTTGAAAGCGGAAGTTTATAAGAGGTACCGAAGGAAATAAGACTTGCTGCAATAAAGAGATTAACAGCAGCTCTGAGAAGGTCAAATGCAGCGGGTTTATTATCTTCAGATACTTCCGGAGAGAATTTCGATTTGTCAAATCTTTCGTTGACTTTATTTTTTATAAAATTAGGAGTAATTGCAAGTACCAGGTTGATTGTAAATGTCCACATATCAACAACGGCTTTTGCAAGGAATGATTTTTTGAATTTTTCTTTTTTTGCATCCTGGCTGGCCAGACCTACTTCTGTTTTAGTTACAGTTGAAGCTTTTTTATTCAGCCAGATAGTGGCAACCATGACCATGCCGGCAAGAAGTAATATCCAAAAATTTGCATGAAAAGCTGCATTTAATCCTCCCATCATGTGCGAAAGAGGATCACTTGTTTTGACTGCAATTTCATAAGCACTGAAAGCAGCATAAGGAACACCGATAAAATTTACAAGATCGTTTGCAGCAAATGCCATAGCAAGTGAAAATGTACCTACAAGTACAATAGGCTTCAGAATATTGATTTTAGTTGTCATAACCAGAATCTGAAAAACTATGGTCCAGAATATGACACTATAAAAAAGAAATGAACTCATATTATGAGTAATCCAGTAGCCAATAGCAGAATCATTAAAAACCGATCCTTTAAGCCCTTTTACAACAATAAAATATGAGATCGCAGTAATTGAGATTCCTGCAAAAATACCGCCGTATCTCTTCAGTTTTGACTTATAATCAAATGTAAAAATCATCCTGACCAGATATTGAATCACAACCGAAGTGATAAATGATATCACCGCTGAGATAAAGATTGCTGAAATTATCTTCAGTGAACTTTCGGCATTTATGTAATCACCGAAGGAATCAAATGTAAGACCTGCGCTTACTAACTTGATAACCGCCATTGCCGTTGAACCGCCCACAAGTCCGAAAACGAGAGAAACGGTTGTGGAAGTAGGTAGTCCGAATGTATTATATAGGTCAAGAATAAGAATATCTGCAAACATTGCCGCCATAAATATGGCAATTACCTCATAGAAGGTAAACATTTGCGGATTAAATATTCCCTTTCTTGCAACTTCCATCATACCACCGGAAAAAAGACAGCCTGCAACCACACCAAAACTGGCAATTATAAGTATTGTACGCTTGGGAGCAGCTTTGGAACCTATTGATGAATTCAAAAAGTTAACTGCATCATTGGCAACACCAAAGATAAGATCTGACAGGGCCAATAAAGCAAATACAACTAATACTACAATAAAAATTTCCATAAGAATCTTGTTTGTGAAAAAAAACAGTTTGAAAGATCAAAAATAATACCACTCAAAGCAGTGAACTAACAAGCCTGCATTAAATTATCATTAACAATCATTTCCTTGACCCTTGAACAAATCCTCTGTAAGGCAGTGAAGACTGAACTGAAATGAATGCTTTTGGATCTATTGATTCTATTAAGTCGATTACTTTTCGTTGTTTTTTACGTTCAACTATTGAAAATATCATGTTCAGATTTCCCATAAGGCCTTCAGCCGGCAGTTTTGTGATACCATATTGTTCAGCACGGAGTTTTTCAGCAATCTCTTCTGAAAACTTAAGTGAAATTACTGTTATCTGTACAAAACCCATCCCGATTTTCTGCTCAAGCCATATTCCCACAATATTTCCGATTGCATAACCGGTGGCGTACCCGAGAATATTCCATGGGTTGCTCAGATGTGCAAAGACTATTGATATTGCATTCACCCATATAAGAGCTTCAAGAAATCCCACTGCACCTGCCTGGTATTTCTTACCCTGAACAACCATAATTGTTCTGAATGTACCAATGCTCACGTCACAGACGCGTAATGCCCCTATTATAAATGGTCCGAGAACGGTTTCGAACATTATTGCTCCTGATTAATATACTTCCCAGAATTTATCATCATAATACTTTACCAGTACGGGATCAGTCAGAGTATTAACTTTTAACCCGGTTGTATCTTTCATTAATTTTCCGCTGTTTATCATCATTCTCACCGCACTGTTATTAAGAAATCTGAAATTCTTACCTTCAAAATCATAGCCGAGAAGATATTTTCTCATTATATTTTCAGACCTGTTAACACTTCCGGCAATCCATCCCCATTCACCCATTGTTGGTATATTATTATGTAACTTCAACGTGCCGAATCCTGAAGCCCGCATCGTTTTATTTATGCATTCAAATGCCAGAGGTGAATAAAGCGGACTTGATGCCTGTGTGACCAGAATCCCGTTGATTTTGAGATTGTCCCTGCATAAATTAAAAAATTCACGGCTGTACAAACGTGACAAATCAGCTGATTTCGGATCAGGCAGATCCGAAATTATCAGATCATATTTTTCAGAGGAGCTCTCCAGAAAATTAAATGCATCAGCGTTTACAATTTTCACTCTCGGGTCACGCATTGAATCTTTATTCAGATTTCGGAATATTTCATTCTCCCGAGCCAGCCTGGTAACTGACGGATCAAGGTCAACAACTGTTACTGATTCCGGATTATAGTGCTTCAGAATTTCTCTGGCTGCACATCCGTCGCCGCCGCCTAAGATCAGCACATCTTTCAATTCACTTGTCAGAACTGAAGCAGGATGAACAAGGGGTTCATGATACAGCCATTCGTCAAATGTACTCAGCTGCTGATTGCCGTTTATATAAAACCAGTAAAAGTCATTCCATTGGGTTACGACGAGTTTCTGATATCTGGATTGCTCGGAATAAACTATCTTATCTGAATATTTTGCCTGTTCACCAAACAAAATAATCTGCTGAGCAAAAACTGCTCCTGATCCGATCAGAACAAGTACCAGAACCGCAGTACTCAGGATAATTCTGCTGCTGACTCTGAATAGCGGTTTAAGCTTAATGTAAAGCATTACTGCAACGATAAAATTAATCATTCCAAGTACAAAAGGTGTGTAAGTCAGCCCAAGAAAAGGTAAGCCCACGAAGGCAAAGAACAATCCTCCAATGAGACTGCCGTAATAATCTTTTTCCAGTACATTTGCTATGTTGACCCTCAGCTCTTCAAACTGCTCGTTAATTCTGGTAACCAGAGGTATTTCAAGCCCGATAAGTATTCCGATCAGAATAGCGAGAGAATATATTATGATTCCTCTGATTTCAGTATAAACTGAAAATGTATATGCTATTGAAGTGGAAAATGCGGTAAGTACCGAAAGAAGGAATTCTATAAAAATAAATTTATCAATCAGATCAGTTTTTATAAATCTGCTGAGACTGCTGCCTACCCCCATCGAAAAAAGCATGAATGAGAGAATGAGAGTCCACTGAAGGATTGAATCACCAAGGAAATAAGTTGCAAGTGTTGAAAGAATATACTCTGCCACTATTCCGGAGAGACCTGTGGCAAAAAGCGCATATTTAAGAATATTCGATTTTTTCTGCATTCAGTATCAGATACAACTTACAACAACGGCAGCACACAAAATGTAAAAAACGCCTTCAAGGATTCCGAGTCCGATATTTGGTACTGTCTGCTGAGATATTTCCTGTGCAAAAGTTCTTTTTCTCAGCAGTATTTTTTCCAGGGCAAATCTTGTCAGAGGCAAAAATACAACTCCGAGAGCCAGATCTGTCCCGATCTTTTCAGTAGTAATTATCCAGGATTCAAAATCACCCATAAGTGCTTCATTTACAAGCAAAGACACAGCAACCATAATACCGGCAAATGCCACTCCTGCCGCGGTGTTATCCCGTTCTATTTCCTTATGCACGTCAAAACGGGCCATCTTTTCATAAAGCAGTGTGAAAAGAATCAGAGCAAACTGCCCGATAATCCAGTAAACTATGGCAGTAAGTACGTTTCCTCCTTCGCCCGAGATTGCACCCATAAGAACAATTCCTGATGAGATATAGCTCGCAGCAAGAACAACACCGGTGGCGGGACTCTGATCCTCTATAATTTCTTTATAAATGCTGAATTTCCGAAGTATAATTTTGTCATTAACGACCGATGCAAAAAACAACATGATTATTCCGAGATTACCGTAGATAATTATATCTATTATATCCTCGTAAAACCCTGATGAGGGGCCCAGAAATACTCCTGCTACAGTAATTACCAGTCCGGCAAAATAACCGGCATAAGATATTATAAATGCGGTATTATCCTTATCAACCAGTTCCGCATTAATATTTATTTTACGGTTAAAAAGGGCAAAAGCTATTTTACCTTCGGCAATAAGAAAGATGAAAGTTACGAAATAGCCGATAAATGTCAGAATATCATCTAAAAACATATAATCACTATCCTCTCTTACTTTCCAAAACCGCCGCCGCGGGATCTGAAGTTGTAATTGTTTTTATCACCCGAGCGGGTCACCTTTTTAGCTACTCTGTCGTTGAAGCTGGTGCCTTTTTGTTTTATTTTCGCAACCTTATCAAGAAAAGTGGGTGGTTTAGTGTCATAAGTAGTCTTACTGTACGTACCGTACTTTGAGACTCCCCCTTCGGTTGGGCCATAGTAAGGTTTGCGGTATCTGTAGTTGTTATTAAAATCATCATACCAGCCTCTTCCAACCCTGTAGGACCCCATATTGAATATTGTGTTCATGAAGGCATAATATCCGAAAAATTCCCATACGGAGGTGCCTCCCGGTCCTGATACCCAGTGTCCGTATTGCGGATTGCCAACATAATTTGAGAATCCGGCCGGGGCCACTGATTTTGTTATTTTTCCCTCGGTATTTTTCGAGGCAAGTTCCATACCAAGGTTATTTTCGTTCTGCCAGAAAAAATCTTCGCTGACTTCGGTCCACGGAGTTATTTCTTCTTTCGGGATTGAGTCATACTGTTTAAGAATTTTATACTGATGTTTGTAGGTCTTGAAAAAGGTTCCCTCAGCATCCATATCGTTGAGTATAATAGTGAATTTCGGTACCTTTTCCAGATTTTTAATCAGGTTATCAACCGGTGATTCAACATAATCTTTTCCGCATCCCTGCATCAGGAAGAAGAAAAGTATCATAATAAGTCCCGTTCTGCGATCTGAAAAACCTGCTTTGAAAATATTTTTCATTTTACTCCGGAAGGAAGTATATTAATAAATTCAAATTCTGAGACAATTTTACCATAATGAGCCTCAAAATCATCTTCGCCCCACTGTTCTATTGTCAGTATCTCATCTGAATCCGTTGAAATATAATCCCATGAGATAAAGGCCTCCCAGTTATCTCTCCCCTTTTCATTGAAGTAACCGGCGGATTCACTCTGCATTTTGAAAGTTTTGTTATTCCAGTTCAGTTTATCGAAGGGCTTTTCAAACATTTTGATCTGATGAGGAAGTTTTTCATCTATCTGAAGTATGTTCACCGGTCTTGAAAGGGAGTATTCCGTTTCGTCATCTTCCTCAATATGAAGATACATGACATCATCAGATGCGGCAAGCTTAAACTCGTGGGTATAAAAGTCTTCACCCCAATCATAGGTGTAAACTTTTTCAACAACATACGTCTTGAAATTGTAATCAAGTAAGTAACCCTCCCCAATTGTCTTCAGGGTCAGATTAGTGGGGTCAAATGAAGGTTCTTCTTCTTTTTTCTTTTTAAACCAGCCAAACATAAAATTCCAGGTAAAATAAAAAGCCGGGAACTGTTAAAATCCCCGGCATTAATAAATTATTTATTTAACATCTTAGCTTTCAGTTCCTGAAGAAGTGCGTCACCTTTGGTGTCAGATTCATTCAGTGCCTGATTAATCTGCTGATCCAGATTTGTGTTTATACCTTCCATTTCAGCATAAGCCTGTGCAAGTGTTTCATCTTCATCAACTTTCTGTTTCATTCTTTCGAGCATGCTTAAAGTTGAAGATGAATCAATTGAAGAAAGCTGCTGATTAATTTTCTTCATTGAGGAAGCTGTTTTGGCTCTCGCCTTAAGAGTTATAAGATCATTTTCCTGCTGCTGTACGGTTTTCTTCAGTTTATCGATCTGAATGGCGAGTTTATCAACCATTTCTGTCTGCTTCTGATAATTTACCTCGGCTTCAGTTGCCTTTTTCAGACTGTCATCCTTTTGCAAAAGGGCTTCTCTGGCGAGCTTTTCAGCCTGCTCAACAGTCATCTGCCCACTATGTGCTTTTTCAAGCAACATTACTGCCTTTCTTTCCCAGTCCTGTGCCTGCTGTGAGTAAGTATTTTTATCACGCTCCATTCTGATGGCAATTGCCTTAACTTCGGCGAATGACTGCATAGCTATGGCAAGATCCTTTTTCAAATCTCTGATCGCCTGTTCCGACATTTTAATCGGATCCTCAAGCTTATCAACTATATTATGAGCTTCAGCCTGACCAACCTTAAATAATCTCTTGAAAATATTCATTGCAATCTCCTTTATTTACATATTTGTAATAGAAAATCACCATGCTCAGCCATAGCAAACCTTAATCCCGATATTGAACCTTCAACTTCGTTCATATCAAGATTTTCAAGCATGAGTGTGTTTCTGTAAAAGAGGTTATTGCTGTCTTCATCAAGCACAAATGCGCCCTGAACAAGCCCTCTGTTTATCTGCAGAAGTTTTTTATAGGTATCTGTATTATCTGCCTTAATCATTCCGATATGCTGCTCAAATATTACTACCGGAGCCTCACAGTCAATAATAAGGTTAGAAATGCCTTTATCTTCATCCTGCACAACAACTAATTCTTCCTCTGCATTTTCCGAAGTAATCTGATAGCCGAGACTGACCAGATAATATTTTAACTGCTGAAATTTACTTTCCATCAGAACTGATCCTCCAGTAGGTATTATAATTAATTTAGTAATTTGATATTTTAATTTAAGAAATTTTTAACTGAATAATCAATTTTAGAAACTGAAGGTAAAAATTGAATTCATTTCACATAATCGCAGAACTTTATGTACCGGCGGAAATACTCACTGATGAACAGGTACTCGAGCAAACTTTGTTCAGGTGTACTGATGATTCGGGCTTAAACAGGGTTGATTTTCTCAGGCACAAGTTTGAGCCTCACGGCATAACATACATTGTGGTTATTGCAGAATCACATATTGCTATTCATACTTACCCCGAAAGCAACTATATGTCTCTTGACGTATTTACATGCGGTGAATATCCGCTGATGGAAAAATTTGTGAGTCTTTTTGCCAAAGCAACAGGTGCCGAAATAAGAGCAAGGAAGCTTATTAAAAGAGGTGAGGGAGAACTTCAGATCTCCTAAGCACGGTATTTCCTCATTATTGCTACTGCCTGACTGAGGTATGACTCACCGAATAAATTATAATGATTAAGCACATGATAAAGCTTATAAACCGGTTCTCTTTCCTGCCAGCCATCCTCCGTCCTAAAACTTTCATTGTAAGAAAAATAAAAATACGGGTCAAAACCTCCGAATAATTTTGTCATAGCCAGATCTGCTTCACGGTCTCCGTAATAAACCGCGGGATCAATAAGAACAGGTACCCCTCCTTCTGCACACAGATAATTACCCGACCAGAGATCCCCATGCAGCAGTGAATTTGTATGATTATAATTACTTATTGTTTCTCTGATTCTCTTTTCAGATCTGAGATATTCATTAACAATCTGATACCCGTTTCTTCCACTCTTTTCGGCGAGCTTTATCTGATACAAAAGCCGGTTTTCCATAAAAAATTCCGGCCAGTTGTCTTTAAATGAATTAATCTGAGGGGTTAGTCCGATATAATTATTCTCAAAATAACCGGGACTCTCGTAAGTGAACCTGTGCAGTGCCGCAAATTCATTTCCGAAACGCTCCCAGAAGTCTTTGCTGCTTCTTCCCTCTTCGATGTATTGAAGAACAAGAAGATTTCCTGTGTTGAAAATAATTGAGGGAGTTTTTACGGTGCCGGTTTTTTCAATTTCCTTCAGACCGTTAACTTCGGATTTTACATATTCACCATTTTCTTCATATACTTTAACGAAGTACTTTTCACCCCTGGTGGTTTCAGCAGTAAATGCTGTGGCAATACTCCCCCCGTGGAGGGGTCTGAATGATCTGAATTCCCTCTTAAGGTTAAATTCGAGTTCTCTCTTAACCGATATCATGCTTCTTTTTTATATCCTCAAGTAAACCGGCTGCAACATCCTCCATGATGTCAATAACGTGTTCAAATCCTTCCGGACCTCCGTAGTAAGGATCAGGCACTTCCTTCTCGGTTCTCCCA
>CAYPMQ010000042.1:0-16852 GCA_964411625.1 uncultured Ignavibacteriaceae bacterium | reverse complement strand
GGAAGGTACGTTTAGAGATTACGGGATCCAGAAGTCTGACAAACGCATAATGCTGACATACCAGCTTTGTTTCAAGAGAATTATCTTCCCACTCAAGCACTTTGGGCTGTGTATAGTCCTGTCTTATACTCAGAAACCCGGAAGTCTCTATCAGTTTTCCGCCGTCAACATAAAATGTATTATGATAGAGAACCGTTCTCAGTTTGTCACGAAGTGTCTTATCATAAAAATAAGAGTAGGTGCCGTTATCAACAAAGAAGGGAACGTCTTTATACCAGAGTTCAAATCCGAACAAATCACCATGTGCTGCTGAAACCGCACCCTTTGAAATACTCTCACCTGCCTTGATGAAAATGTGTAAGTCAGGTTCTCGTATAAGATAATAGCCGCCACTTCTGTATGCCGTCGTTTCATTGGTACTAATCTGCCCTCTCCCTGCAACCCTGCTCAGAACCTGCTCTCCCAGGAAGTATTCTGCCGCAAGTCTGGAAGGGAGATCAAGCTTAACCCTGTTCAGATCCTCAAAAAAACCAAGCGCCAGAGCCATCACGATATTCGGATTAATCTGTTTTTCAGGGGAGAGGAAATTCAGCAGATTTACCGGGAAAGCATCACCGAGATTCGGATAAGTGCCGTCATTACGCAGATAGGTCTGAAATGTTTTACACGCTTCGTTGAGAAGCTTTTTGAATGATTCACTAAGCTTCGCCTTATGCTGCCTGAGAATCAAAGCAGCAATTAAATATATCTCCAGATCAAGTATATGCCGGTCTGCCGAGTGAGTTTTTGATGTCCCGTCGGGGTAGAAGGATCTGAAAATATTTGTCTCTAATTTCTTATATGACTCAAACAGCAGCCTTTTTCCGTATGGACTATCCTCAAATATAACACCGCACAAAATCAAAGCAAGATTTATCAGCGCCTGATTGGCAGGCATATCATCCGTTCCCTGACCAAGATTATCAAGCCAAACCGAATGAGCTAAAATCAGGTCATAAATTCTTCCGGCATGCTGACTGAAAATATCAGAACCTGAAATGTTAATTGCAGTCATAGCAAGATTTACTGTTCTGATAGCCGTAAAATCAGCCGCGGCCCAGTTCAGCCCAATGCAGAACGGATTAGCTTCATCAAAGCGACAAATTTCCTCAGCAGCCTGCCCGGCAAACTTGTTTTCGCCGGTATGCAGATAAATTAAGGAAAGGTCAAAAATGAATGCAAGGGTTCCGTTGGCCCATACGGCAACCGGATCAAACCCGTTCGGAAGGTTTTCCAGGTTAATTTTCCATGCAATTTTGTTTGTCAGTTCAGGCGGGAGTTTTGCAAGATTCTCAGTATAGTGATAATAATCTTCGTAGCTTTTCCCTCCGGTCAATGCAGGATCAATTCCTGCACTGGCACCGTGGCCAAAATTAATTTTAACTATTTCACTGCGCAGCTCATTAAGCCTTTCGGGAAAATTATCCCTGACTTTTTTCTCAAGTCTCGGAAGCTGGTATCTTTTCCCTGAGTAGAATTTTGACTCAACTTCACGCTTGAAGAATTTACTTTGCAGATTAAATAATTTCATACTTTCCGGATTTCAGTATAAACAAAAATTTTTAGGTATCTTTAAATCTGACTTTTTAAAAGATAAATTTACGAAATAACCGGCAGAACATTTAAAATGAAAATTGGTATTACCTGCTATCCGACTTACGGCGGCAGCGGTGTTGTAGCTACTGAATTAGGGAAAGAACTTGCATTAAAGGGACATCAGATACATTTTATAAGCTACGCCATCCCCTTCAGACTCAATCAGTTTGTTGAGAATATATTCTTCCATGAAGTTGAAATGAGCAGCTATCCCCTCTTTGAGTTTCAGCTCTACAGTCTCGCATTGGCAAGTAAGATGGTTGAAGTGATCAATTATGAAAATCTCGATCTCCTTCACGTGCATTACGCCATCCCGCATGCAACAAGCGCATATCTGGCAAAGCAAATACAGAAGAAACACAGCGATATTAAAATAATCACCACATTACACGGTACTGATATAACTCTTGTGGGATTGGAGCCTTCATTTCTGCCCATGTTAAAATTCAGTATTCAGGAATCTGACGGGGTTACCGCGGTTTCCCGCTATCTTAAAGAAAAAACCCTCACCAACTACTCGCTTGATACAGAGATTGAGGTGATTCCCAATTTTGTGGATACCGGATTCTACAAACCGTGCGCCGATGATACGCTGAGAAAGCATTTTGCACCCGAAGGTGAAAAAATTATGATTCACACCTCCAATTTCAGAACTGTTAAGAGGGTTCAGGATACAATCAGAATTCTCAAGATGGTAAATCAGGAAGTGCCGGCTAAACTCGTTCTTGTGGGTGACGGACCTGAAAGATCCGACTGTGAAAGAATGGCCCGTGAGCTTGAGGTCTCAAATAAAGTCATTTTCCTCGGGAAACAGGAATCACTTCCCCCAATTCTGGCTTCTTCAGACCTGTTCCTGATTCCTTCCCAGTCAGAAAGTTTTGGCCTCGCTGCACTGGAGGCAATGTCATGCGGTCTGCCCGTGGTGAGCACCTCTGTGGGTGGATTACCGGAAGTTGTGAATCATAATGAAAATGGGTTTATTGCCGAGATAGGTGATGTGGAAAGGATGGCCCGTTACAGCATTGATCTCCTCACTAATGAAAAAAAGTACAAACGCTTTTCAGATAATGCCAGAAACTCCGCAGTCACAAATTTTGACAAGGATAAAATCATCCCGGTTTACGAAAATTATTATGAAAAAATCTTATCCAGATAGGGAATCAAGACCATAGCCGTCAGTGAAAAAATCAGCGGATATCTCGAGTCACTTTTAGGAGCCGAATTACTTTCCAGGTATA
This sequence comes from uncultured Ignavibacteriaceae bacterium, assembly GCA_964411625.1. Lineage (GTDB taxonomy): Bacteria > Bacteroidota > Ignavibacteria > Ignavibacteriales > Ignavibacteriaceae > JABWCA01. The sequence continues at coordinate 13,979 of CAYPMQ010000042.1, read as the reverse complement.
TTGAATATATCAGTACACCTCCGAGAACATACATCCGGATTAACACCCTTAAAACTGGTTCCGCATGGCTGACAGAAAGACTATATAAGTATTATTCCATTGAAGTGAGACCACATGAATCAGTGCCTGATTGTTTTGAGGTGATTTCTGATCCGGATCGCCAGACCGGCAAAACACTTGAGCACTCGCTCGGCTATTATTATATTCAATCACTTTCATCAATGATTCCCCCACTTGTTCTTAACCCTCAGCCCGGCGAGCGGGTGCTTGATTTATGTGCAGCTCCGGGTTCAAAATCAACACAGCTTGCTTCCATGATGAAAAACAAAGGCTTTCTTGCACTTAATGAGATTCAGGCAGACAGAGTAAGAATTCTTACATACAATGTTGAACGGATGAACCTTGTTAACGCCGGTGTAATTCATCAGAGAGCAGAGTGGCTCGCCAATGATTTTATTGAATATTTTGATAAAATTCTCGTTGACGCCCCCTGCAGCGGACTTGGCATCCTCAGTAAAAAAGAGGAAGTTAATAACTGGTGGAACCAAAGCAACGTAACAAAACTTGCGGCACTACAGAACCAGATACTGATTTCGGCCATAAAAATGCTGAAGCCGGGTGGAACCCTTGTTTACTCAACATGCACAATGACATACGAAGAAAATGAGGAACTGATTTCCAGGATTACAGAAAAATATCCGGTCGAACTTACCCGTTTTCAACTTCCTGTCAACTCGGTTGAGGGAATAAGCGCCTTTGACGGGAAAGAGTCTTCGGCGGATATCGGCAAAACCAGACGGCTCTTGCCATGGGAGATCCGTTCTGAAGGATTTTTCATTGCAAGGATGCATAAAACAGGTTCAGTACCACTCTCAGGTAAATATGTCAAGCCAAGACCGTACCCTGATTTTGTAAAAAAAAATCAGTTCCGCAAGGCACTCAACTCACTGGCTGAACATTTCGGAATGCCTGAAGATATTTTTGAGGATTACACTTTTAATCTCAAAGGCAACAAATTATATTTTTCTCATAACTGTGAGAGTTTTTTTGTGCCTCAGATTTTTCAGCGTATAGGTCTGAAATTTGCCACAATCGATAAGAAAGGGGATGCTGTTTTACATTCACTTGCAGCTCAGCATTTTGCAGAATTTATTACAAAGTCTGTGGTTGAACTTGAAGATGCCCACAGCGCGAAAACTTATCTGGAAGGTGGTACTCTCTCAGGTTACGCAATCAGTACTGATGAAACATCCGGATCGGAACGTCAGACTGCAGTTACTTACAACGGGCTAATGCTTGGAACGGCTGTCATGACCAGACAGGGTCTTAAAAGCCAGTTCCCTAAAGCTCACCGGATTCAGAATTTCACCATCAGATAACCAACCCGATACTTTAATTTACCGGCTAAACAAATCAATAATAATAATCCGAACTGAATTCATCCCCTGATAATATCGCCTGCGGTGAATAATGCGGGTGGCCGGAAAAACTCTTTTCCTTTCCGGGGTTCCTCTTTTCTTATCAATTCTGTGATAAAAAACAACAATTTGATTTAATGAATTATTAATTTTAATCAATCAGTAAAAGCCTGTTAAAAAGTGCTATTTTTACTTTTGATTTTGCAAATGTTCTGTTCTTTGTATTGACCGGAAAGAAAGTCTGCAACCTTTTCTTAAATTCTGTGATTTCAACGGTTCCGGTACTAAGACCGGATGATTTAACCTGATTGCAAACATTTCTGCATGGAGGAGGTAAAAAATATATTATATTATATTGTATTATATTAAGTTAAAATGTTTTTTGCTATAAATTTTGGTAAATTAAACATAAGTTTTTATCTTACCATAACCTCTTGTGCTGTGTTTCCTCTGAGAAAAGGACCCTTATATATAGCTTGGCAAATTTGACAATAAAAGACTACAGAAGATGGGTCTGCAGCAACTTTTACTTATTGTATTATCAATGATTATAGTCGGTATTGCGATTTTAATCGGAATCAACATTTATAATCAAACGGCAACTGATCAAAAAGCTGAACAGCTTATACTTGATTGTGCCCAGCTTGCAAGAAGAGCTCAGGAGTATTATTTTAAGCCCGCCGTTTTAGGAGGCGGAGGTTATTCATTTTCAGGATGGACCATACCGGCATCGTTTGACACAACTTATAATGGTATATTCAGTATCACCTCAATTTCACCTCAGATAGTAGTAATTGAAGGATCAGATGTTGGAATTTATTCGGGAAGGGATCCGGTCAGAGTTCAGATGACAATTTATTCAAAGGCAATAAGTTCATTGAGACTTGAATAAATTTTATTCTGAACGCATATCACATTTGCCATTGAAATGTGATTTGAATAATAATGCTTTTAATGATACTTTAGGTATCTTAGTGAAGTTAATCTTCCGGAGGTTTAAATGATTTTTGACAAAGGCGAGGAAATAGTAAGGGAAGGTGAATCTTCCAATCATTTTTACGTACTAATGAAAGGAAATATTGGGGTTTATAAAGGCAACATCCTGGTTGGTTCATTCTCTGAACCCGGAGCTATTATAGGTGAGATGAGTGCTATTCTGGGTAAAACCAGAACCGCAACATTAAGAGCCCTTGAAACAACAACTGTTGTTCCTATACCAAGTGATATTGATGTGCTGATTGCTGAGCATCCTGATATTGCCAAGGATGTTCTTATTAATCTGGCAAAAAATCTTGAAAGAATGACTTCAGAATACTTTAAAATAGCTTCGCACGAGGAGTCCGAAAAAAGAAAACAAGAATTATTTAACGAAGGAAGTTTCATAGTTAAATAAATAATCAATATCAATCAACTAATCATCAAATAATCAAAGAGGATTACTTATGGGTCAACAACAACTTCTCTTAATCGTTTTAGGCGTTATCATTGTTGGTATTGCCATTGTAGTAGGTCTTAACGTATTTACGACCTCCTCATTAAACGCTAATAATGATGCAATCATAAGCGATTTAACTAATCTCACTGCTATGGCTCAGCAGTACTACAAGAAACCCACTTCAATGGGAGGTGGCGGTAATACTTTTACCGGCTGGACCATCCCCGGAAGCTATTCCCAGAATGCTAACGGCTGGTATCAGGCCACTGTTGCTGCACAATCAGTTACTTTAACCGGACGTGGGAAAAACGTCAATAATGCCGGTGATACACTTGAAGTGGTAATGGTTATAGGACCATCTTCAATAACCTCAACCACAACAAACGTTAACGACTGATTTAATATTACCGGACTGCCCTCTTCTTACCTGAGAGCAGTCCGTTTTTTTATTTTATAAATTATGGTAGAATTAAAATTTTCAGCAGAACGTCAGAACGGACAAGTAATTACAGGTACCGTTTCAGCTGCTTCTGCCTCAGAAGGTAAGAAAAAGATACAGAAACTGATTCAGCAGGGCAATTTCAAACTCCTCTCAACCGAGAAAAAGACCGCATATCTTTATAAAGTCACCAGAGGTAATGAAAAACCGATCTTCGGAGAGCAAAAGGCTTACAATAAAAAAGAAGTTGTTGATGCTTTACTTAAGCTTGGTTATAAGGTTCACTATGTAAGGGCAAAATTGCTTGACTACTCAGGTAAACCTCCGCAGCAGGATATTCTTATGTTTGTGCGGATATCAGCAGAACTGATGGATCAAAAACTCCCTTACGGTGAAATACTATCGTTTCTTATAAACGATACCAGTAACAAAGTTTTAAGAGAGACTCTTAAGGAAATTAATAACGATCTCAAAAAAGGTGTGGATAGCGAACAGACTTTTCTCAAATATCAGTCTGTTTTTGGTAAGTTTACTGCATTTATGCTGGGTCTGGCATCAAAAAGCGGTAATATGACTGAAATTTACAGGGCAACCGCTAAATTTCTCGAACGCAAGTCAGAGTTCAGAAAAAATCTGAAAAGTGCACTCGTGACACCATTTATCACCGTGCTGGTTCTTTTTGGCGCTGTAATTTTTTATGTAACCTACATTTTTCCGGAAACAGCAAAACTTTTTCAGAAATTCGGCATTGAGCTTCCGCCAATGACGAAGTTTACCCTTGACTTAAGTGATTTTTTACTTGAAAATCCCATTCTTGTACTTGCCGTTGTTTTCATTCCTGTAATTGCTTTTGTTTCATTTTTCAGTACTGAACGCGGGCAATTTCTGAAAGATAAATATATGTTTAAGATTCCTGTAATGGGTGATCTGATTCATAAAACATGCATTGAGGTTTTCTGCAGGGTGTTCTATACGTTATACAGCGGTTCTGCAGAGAGCATTACTCCTATCAGAATTTCTGCAGAAGCCACTGATAACAGATATTTTGAAGAGCGTATTAAAAAGGTTTCCATTCCGCTCATGACCAAGCAGGGTATCGGAATTACCGAGGCGCTTGCAGCTTCACAGGTACTTACCGAAACTGCAATCTCGAGAATCAGAGGTGGTGAGGAAACCGGTAATATAAAAAACAGCATGCTGCAGCTTGCCAATTATTATGAAAGTGAAACAGTCTATAAACTTAAAAATATAATAGAGGTGATACAGGTTTTTATTGCATTATTTATTATGATTGTTATGACTCTCCTGACTCTTGTTTCGGCCGAGACGGCAACAATAAGTCCTTCTCAGAAAAAAGTTGAGAACAGACAGGAATATTTTGATAAACCGGACAAGGAATGGTTGACCCAAAGCTCGAGACTACAGATAAAATCGGATATATTCTCTTAAAGAAAGGTATTATAGATTACCAGATCTTTGAAAAGGCACTTGCGGCCAAAGCAACTGATCAGGGTAAAATTAAGAGGAATCTTGCTCAGATACTGGTTGAAGATTTCAGTTTTGATCACGACCGTATATTTGAGGAAGTGGCCGGATTATATGCCTTCCGCAAGGTTGATTTTTCACCTGAATTGCAGACTAGTGAAAAAGTTGATGAGATTAAAAAGAATATCAAAGCCCTCCCTGATGATCTCCAGAAACAGCTTCTTGAAAACAGGGTAATTCCTCTTATGAATGATCCCGTTGTAAAGGATAAACTGATCCTTGCGGCGGTTGATCCGACCAATAAAAAAATTCCTAAAATTGCTTTTGACCTCAAAGTTAAAAAATATGAGGTCACCTTCATCAAAAAGTCTGATTATGAACATCTGATTCATACGATACTTCCTCCCGAAAATGAATATCTGAAGAATCTTGAGGAAACTCCTCAGGAGCTTATCCCCGAAGTTGACGAAACAGGACTTGATGAAGAAGCTCTTGAAGCCGAAATTAATAAATCGGCACTTATAAACCTGGTTGAAGCTGCTCTTGTTGAAGGAACCAGGAAAGGGGTGAGTGATATTCACTTTGTACCGGTGCACGCCAAACGAATTGATATTTTGATGCGTGTTGATGGTAATCTCCAGCTTTGGTATGCTCAGGAAGGCACTTTCCCTGAAGCACTGCTTGCGGTAATAAAAGACAGATCAAGGGGGCTGGACAGATTTGAGCGGGAGAAAGCTCAGGACGGATTTATACAAAGGGAGATTGACGGTCATATCATCCGATTCAGAGTCTCTGTTCTGCCCATGGTCGGAACTGAACTCCGCAATAAATTTGAAAGCGTTGTAATAAGAATTCTTGATGACAGAAAAGTTATTACAGACCTTAATAAACTTGGTCTCACCGGTTATACAAGAAAGGTCTTTGAAGAAGCGATTTCAAAACCTCAGGGCATGGTAATCCTCACGGGCCCCACCGGTTCAGGAAAAAGTACCACTCTCGTGGCGGCACTTTATCAGGTTATTGATCCCACCGTTAATGTGCTGACAGTAGAAGATCCCGTTGAGTACGTTATTAAGGGAGCCAGGCAGCTTAAGATAAGTCAGAAAATGAACTTTGAGCAGGCGATCCGGGCTATCCTCCGCCATGACCCAGATATAGTTCTTGTGGGTGAGATGAGGGATAAGGAAACAGCCGAAACTGCTATTAAACTCGCTAATACAGGCCACCTGACATTTTCCACGCTTCACACTAACGATGCTCCTTCTGCAGTATCCCGTCTTTATAAGATGGGCATTGAACCGTTTCTGATTGCGTACGCAATCAATCTTATTGTAGCTCAGCGTCTTATAAGAAAAGTCTGTCAGGAATGTAAAAGAAAAGTGGAACACATTAATGTGGAGCTGCTAAAAACACTTGAACAGGATCCTGAAGAGTGGAAAAAGTATGATATTTATGAAGCCGTGGGCTGCCCGAAATGCAACAACACCGGCTATAAAGGGAGGATTGCCATTCATGAAGCTCTTTATTTCACAAAAGAGATCAGGTCTGCCATAGTTAACGCAGGTGATGAAGTTAATGAGGATGCAATACGAATACAGGCTAAAAAAGACGGAAGCCTTACTCTCAGGGAAGCCGGTCTTGAAAAAGTTAAACTCGGTTTAACAACCATTGAAGAGGTTATTGCCTCTACAATGGAAGATTAGGAGCAGATATGTCAGATGCTAATAATCCAATGATCGCTCAGACAAAGATGATTCTTTCTGATCTGAAGAAAATGATTCCCCAGTTCGTAATCGGCCCTGAGCGGGTGGCTTTTCTCGTTGAAAATTTTCACAAAATCAACGATGAGCATAAGGTTACTTTAATAAAATATGTTAATTTTGTACTTGATACAATGTTAAAGAGAGAAGCCTCTGATATTGAAATCGGAGGGTTCGCCTGCCAGGGTTATGTGTGGATGAGAATATTCGGTAAAAAAGACAGAATTGAACAATTACCGGTGTTTGATACCGATGAATACGCAATTTTAATCCTTAATCTTCTTAATGATAACCAGCGGAAAAATCTTCTTCTAACCAGGAATCTTGATTTTTCCTATTCCTTTAAACCTGAACCTGCCGCACCTGTAAGTTACAGGTTCAGAGCAGACGCTTATTTTGATCTTGACTGTCTCTGCCTCAATATGAGAGCAATTGCGGCTAAACTGAGAAAAGTCGAGACTTTAGGGTTTCACCCCACAGCTCTTAAGATGATGCACCATGCAAATGTGAAACAGGGGCTCGTGCTCGTTACCGGTATTACCGGCTCAGGTAAATCGGCAACACTTGATGCACTTGTTGATATGCACAATGAAACTGATAACGCCCATGTGATCATTATTGCGGCACCTATTGAATTTGTTCATAAATCCAATAAATGTATTATAAGGCATCGTGAAGTCGGAAGGGATGTTGGTTCCTTCAAAGATGGTGTTATCCAGGCGCTGAGGCAGGATCCTGATATCATAATTATCGGTGAAATGAGAGATCCTGAAACAATCATGGCAGCACTTGAGGTTGCAGATACCGGACATAAAGTGTTTTCAACGCTGCACACATCTTCAGCGGCTGAGTCACTCGATAGAATTATTGCAGAGGTTCATCCCACTGAACAGGAAAGAGTCAGAAACCGTCTTGCTGATACTCTTACAGCAGTGGTTTCACAGAAACTGGTACCCAGCATTGACGGAAGACGGGTGCTGGCAAAAGAAGTTATGATAATGACTCCCAGTATTCAGGCAGCCATTAAAAATAACAACATTTCAGAAATTTACGGAATGATAAATCAGGGTTCTGCACTGGGTATGGTTACAATGGAGCAGGATCTCAGAATGCATGTCCAAAACAGGAAAATCTCAGTTGAGAGTGCCATAGGATTTGCAAACAATAAAACAAGAATCAAACAATTACTCGGTCTCGCATAGTTAAATCATGAAGTTTCTGGTAACCATTTATTTTGAAGGTTCTGACAGCAAGATTGCCGTTTTTGAGTATGATAAAAACTACATCAAACTCACAAAGGCTGCTTCATATCAGATAACCCGAGAAGAATTTCAGATTCAGATTGATGAATCTGTAAAGATTGACGGAGATATCAGTTTCCAGGGGCACGGTGGCGCTGAAGAAGAATTCATTTCAGCCACCCATCAGACCACTTTTGACGATGTTTATGTCCGTTCCCTTAACAGTGTTCTCATAGGGATTGATTTTAAGAAAACCGAGTTCATTCCTGTTCTCACAGAACCCAATATCACCTTTCAGTTCAATGAGGAAACACAGGAAGCAGGCAAGAAAAAGAAGAAAAACAGCCAGTACCTAAAAAATACTTTCCTGTTTGCAAAGCAGAATCTTTGTACTGTTCTGCCTTCAGGTGATATAGGTTATGTAACACTGCTTGAAAAACTTGCCCGTTATAATCTTGAAAAAGATTTCAGGATGCCGGCGGTTAAATCTGCTGATCTTTCTCTGTTCTATTATGTTAATGAACATTTTAATTTTAGTGAGACTGATCATGTCCTGATTTTCTACATGGGCAAGGAATACAGCAGAATGTTATTCTGCCAGAACAACTTTCTTATTCATATTTCGCCGATGCTTAATATCGGCAAAATAAACAGCGGAACTTACGATGTTTTTGCATCAAAAATACTGCTGGAAATGGAAAACGGAGAAATTCCGAAAATTGATGATATTATACTCTGCGGAGAAGACACCTCGGAAGAGTTTGTTTTTACACTAAGGTCTTTCTTCAGTGAATGCAGAATTTCAGGGCTTGATTTTCCTGTTATTGATCTTACCGCCATCCACGATCCCGATCTTATTGATAACCTCTCAGCATATTCAATACCCATTTCGGTAGCTTATGAGCATCATAAAGAAGTTTTCGGGAACTACACTGCCGGGATCAATCTCCTTTCTAAAGAAATTCTTGAACGACAAAAAGCATTCCCCATCGGATGGCATGGTTATCTCGTGATTTTACTGATCTTTATGGCCGGATACTATCTTTCTGACATTTTTTTTGATAACGCAAGAAAATTAAATAAACTTAATGCCGAACTTTCAGAAGCAAAATCCCTTGAAAGAAAAAACAAAGATCTGCTTGCACAGATCTCAGATTATCAAGGCAGGATAAGAGGATTTGACGAAACACAAACCATGCTTGATACACTTGCGGCAGGTGCAGGTCAGTGGAACAGTCTTTTCAGAAGGACCTCTGAATTTGTAACCGGCAAGAAAAATATGTGGCTCACGGCACTTAAAACTTCTGAAGATAAAACGGCTTTCCAGATTGAAGGTTATTCAGTGAATAAGGACGTTCTTACTGCATTTGCTGAATCATTTAAAAGCGCAGAGCTCAAACTTGTTACAACAGATAAGATTCAGAACAAAAATGTATATAAATTCACCTTAATTGTGCAGGCTTTCTAAGCTGATGAATAAAAAATTTAAGAATTCTCTCATTTTAATTGGTGTGCTGGCCGGTTTGTTTATAATCTGGGCAATTGCTTACTTTGCTTTCCAGAGGCCTAAAATAAACAAGACCACCAAGGAGATTCAGAAAATTAAGAGAGAGAATTCAAACTGGGATACCACTCAGCTCCGGATTCAGCTTGACAGTCTTAAGGCAAGATTCCTGGTTATTGATTCATTGCTTGCAGCCAGGAAATATAACGTGCCTCATGAAATTCATCAGGCCAAGTTTTTTCAGTTTGTAAATGAACACAGCAGATCTTTCGGAAAGCTTTCGTTTGTTAATGTGGAATATCAGGGTGTTAATCAGGAAAATGCTTTCAAATATCACACTTACAATGTGACCGGCAAGGCATCTTTTTCCGAAATATTTACTTTACTTTACGCTATTGAGGAAAGTAAGGAGATTAAAAAGCTCAAACTTGCCGAGTTTTCCGGCACCACTGAATTTGATGAAAACAAAATCGCCTTTTATCTGGTGAATTTCGTTCTGCAGATTGCCGTCTATACATTTGACGATAACAGATTTGAGGCATCCAGATTTTACGAAAATGACCTCAAAGCTCCTGCAGTAACAAACCTTTATTATCCTTTACTCAGGGCAGATATTGAACCGAATATTTATAATCTTCTCGAGGTTCAGAGTGCTAAATTACTTGCAATTCTCCCTGACGGGGCGTTTTTTACCAATGACAAAGGTGAATCTTACCTTCTCAGAGAGGGTGACGAAGTTTACCTTGGCTATCTTACCAGAATTGACAGAAATAAGAGCAAAGTTTATTTTGTCCTGAATAAGGGCGGAATCATTGAAAATGTAGTACTCGATCTGCCGTCACAAAATTCTTCCAAGGAGAAGAGATGATGAAAAAAGTTTTTTATTTTCTTCTTATTCTTTTTCTAGCAAACAACTTGTATGCCCAGCGTGATACGGAAAAAATGCTGGAAGGTGCATATTCACCTGATGAGATTATTACAATTTCACAATACATAAGCTATGATAAGGCTATCGAGCTTTTAAGTAAAGTTTCGGAAAAGGTCAGCGGCAAAAAAATCGTCTCACAAATAGAATCACAATCACCTGTTGGTGTTGATCTTGTAAGTTTCCCTTACAAAAAGGCTTTACTTGTGATTGTACAGCTATTCGGTTATGAGTATGAAGAGCAGCCTGACGTGATTGTTGTAAAAAAACCCGTGGTTGAAAAAGCACCAGAACCAAAAGATAAAGAAATATACGCTCCCGTTAACAGCAGACAGGTAAAAATCAGCGCCGTCTTTTTTGAAACCGATGATGCCGCTCTGCGTGAAAGAGGTATCAACTGGAAATTCCTTCTCTCCGGTTCAGATAAGAATTACGGTATAGACCTGAGAACTTTCGGTGAGGTTGAAGATGGCTCCACAACAGTACCTAATGATTTCAAACTTAGTGCCGACTGGAAATTCGATCTTGGTGAATTTGCCGGTGATGCAGTTTCTCTGTTCCGCTTTTTTGAAAGTGAAAATCTTGGCGAAATAATTGCACAGCCTTCCGTCACGGTAAGAGACAAGGAAAAAGGAAGAATCCAGATCGGGTCTGACTATTCGATTAAACAAAGAGATTTTGCCGGGAACGTGACAGACCATTTTTTTTCAACTGGTTCAATTATTGAAGTCAGGCCCCATGTCTACAATGAAAACAATATTGACTACATTCTGATGGATCTCACAGTTGAGAGAAGCTCGGCGTTCCCGGGTGAGGTTTCAACAGAAATCAGAAAAACAAGCGCCAAAACAAATGTTCTGATGCTTGACGGTTCTGAGACAGTGATCGGAGGTCTTTATATTACAGATGAAACCGTTGTAAGAACCGGAATTCCGTTTCTAAAAGATTTACCATGGTGGGTGCTTGGAATAAGATATCTGACGGGCAGTGACCGCGTGCAGATGACTAAAAAAGAAATTATTATTGTTATAAAAGCTGAACTTTTGCCAACCCTCGAGGAACAGAAAAATCAGTTGTTAAAGAAGAATGCGTTTAAAGAGAAACTTCAGGAACACCGTGACACTCATAAAAAAGTTAAGGAAAGTTCCCCTAATAATAACCCCGAAGAAATTAAATAAGGGATTTGGCTATGGAATCAATACTGATAGTTGATGATGATACTTCAATCAGAATGGTTTTAAGAGAGGAACTCGAGGAGGTGGGTTACACCGCAATGGCTGTGGATTCCGCTGATGCAGCTCTTAATTTCATTGATAATAACAACCCTATTGATCTGATTCTGCTTGATCTCAAAATGCCCATTAAAGACGGTTTCTATTTTCTTGAAGAACTCGGCCGGAGAAAAAAGAATATAAAAGTTATCGTGCTAACGGGATATGCGGATATTGCAAGTGCAATTAAGTCAGCAAAACTGGGTGCGGCAGATTTTATAACAAAACCCTATGATCTGGATGAACTTATTGTTTCAATAAGGAAAGTACTGCATATGTGATTGCCTCAGAGAGGGCGCAGGGCTGCTGCTAATATTTCCAGCAGATTATCAAATTCATAGGGTTTTAATAACATTTTTGTAATCATCATTTTCTCTTTATCAGTGAGCGTTGCCTGGGCAAAGGTTCCTGATGTCAGAATAATCGGCAGAGTCTGATTAGTATCCCTTATAATTTTAATACAGTCTATTCCGTCAATCCCCGGCATTTTATAATCAATAATTAACAGATCAGGCAGGCTGCCGTTCTTGATCTCTTTAATAAGTTCCGTGCCATTTGCGAAACTCTTTACCTGATAGCCCACTGAATCCAGTAATTCGGAAAGGATATTCCTCAGATCCTTTTCGTCTTCTGCCAGAAATATAAGTTCGCCGTTGCCATCAGGAATTTTATTTTCTTTGTAGTCACTTCCTCCGTACGGGAGCAGAATTTCAAAAGTGGTGCCATTGCCCGGTGAACTTGTTACTCTCAGACCTCCCGAATGCTCGGTAATACACTCGGCAACCGATGCAAGACCGAAGCCGCCTTTTCTGTTTCTGACTTTTGTTGTAAAATTTGGAATGAATATCTTATCTAAGATTTCGGGTTTTATCCCCTCTCCTGAATCAGAAATTTTTACTGATATAAATCTGCCGGGTGAAATAATAGCATTAATCAGTTTCAGATTTGATGTTATCTGAACAAACTCTGCCGATATTGTAATTGAACCCTGTCCTTTAATTGCTTCAATGCCATTAATCCCGATATTCATGAAAGCTCTGAACAAATCTTCATAAACTCCCTCAACTATCATTTCGGGGGGTATCTGCCCTGTAACACTGACAATTACCTCACCGGGCTTAAGATTGGCAAGACTTCCGGAAATATCCCTGACAAGATCCTTTAGCGGGATTCTGATTTTTTTCTTCTCATTTTCACGGTTAATATTTAAAATCGATTCTGATAAATAGAATGCTTTATTTATATTAGAATCCAGTGTATGAATTAACTCAATTATTTCAGGATCTTCCTGTAATCTGCGCTTTAACAGGTGGGTGGTTGATTTTAACACCGTAACGATGTTATGAAGATCGTGAGCGAGCGGATTTATTTTTTCAAGTTCGTTTTCTGAATTCATCAGACAGTAAAAGTTTCCGGCTAATTATATCAAACTTATCTTAAATTATATGGACCCCATAAACATACTCTTTCTTGTAAATCTTGTACTGCTGTTTTCCGCAAATTTCGGGGCTGCAAAAGATTCATTAAAAAGCGGAATTACATCCGTTGCTCAGAAACCCGTTACATGGCTGCAAAAAACACCACCGAATATTCTGGCTTTCGTAACCCTGCTTCAGATAACGGGAGTATTCGGTCTGGCAGTTTACACCCCTTTTATTTCTGAAGATTATATTATTCCCCGAATAATTCTCCTGGCCTTAAGCGTCCTCTTCTCGTGGCTGCAGGTTATTGCGGTTAAGAACCTCGGCTCTTCTTACACCCAGGATATTGCCATTCTAAAAGGTCATAAACTTGTTAAAACCGGTCTTTACCGCTTTCTTAAACATCCTCAGTACACTTTTCAGCTTCTGACTGATTTAACCGCAGGTTTGCTCCTCGCCAGTTATCCGGTTGTATTTATTACTGTCTTCGTTTCAGTGCCGATGCTGATAATGAGAGCAAAAGCTGAAAACACCCTGCTTAAAAACTATTTTAAATCATAAACCCTGGATTAAATAGTTACTTATTTACAAATTCTGCATAACCGGCACCGTGAAATATTGCCTCATGTTTTTTTACAGCTTCTATCTCACTCTGCCTGTAACACTGATGCTGCCTTTGCCGTTATCACCTGTAGTGGAAATTTTAACGGCTACATTTCTCAGGGTTGCGGATGTATCATTATCAAACAGGAAAAATGAAAACTGAGTCCATGCCGGGCTCTGTGTATCAGGCAGTTCAACATCCGTATCACCTGAAAGTTTCACATTATCACCTTCAACGGTAACCTTGATAGATGTACCTCCTGTAAGAGGATTAGCGTTCTGGTCAGAAACCAGATAGCTGAATGATTGTCCTCCCCCGTTTGGAATATCAAAGCTGGTTGGTATAATTGACATCACGGGGCTGCCCGAAAAAAGAACAAGGCATTGTCTGCTGATCGTTGCCTGGGTCTCATCTGCCGTTGTAGCAGTGACAGTCGCAAAACCGTTACCTAATACGGGATGCACGGGTCTGGGATA
>CAYPMQ010000041.1:0-16946 GCA_964411625.1 uncultured Ignavibacteriaceae bacterium | reverse complement strand
GTTCATTACCGCCGGAGCTGCTTACCTGACCACCCATTTTAGCCGCATTGTCTGCAAGCTGAGATGCAGTCATGGTTTTTGTGCCTTCATCAAGAAGATCAAAGGTAAATCCGGCAATTCCGGTAGTGTAACCGTTCTCATTGGTCACACCTGTTCTGAGGGTAAGTCTTATAGTTACTTTGGGAATGGCACCGTAATTTACCATTGTTGCCTGCATACCATTATCAAGAGTTATTTTTATGGGTTCAGCAAGCTTAAAGTCTTTTGGCGTGCTGCCTTTCGGGGGTGTTTCCTTCTGTGGGAGAATCTGAGCGGCAGAAGCAAGAAGAATTACGCATAATAATTTTATCATTTTCATATTCAAGCCCTCAACCTTCTTTTTTAGGTTCAATTTTTAACACTGTTCTGTTTGAACTCCTCAGATATTCCTTGGCAGTATTCTGAATGAGCTCAGGGGTAACTTTTTCAAACTCGGCAATGATCTCGTTAACCTTAGCCGGTTTATCATCAAACAGTGCGAAACAGGCCAGAAGATCAACCCTTCCTAAACCAAACTGCGCTCCTACGACATCATAAAATTCTGATTTAATCTTGATCACGGCGCGGTCAAGTGTTTCTTTATCAACCGGTTTGGATACGAGCTCATTAATAAGCGCGTCAAGTTCAGATTTTATTGTTTCTGATGAGAGTGATTTATCATGGAAAAGATATGCCATCCATGACATTGGGCCGTTATAATTGAACATGTTTCCGAGCAGGTTGATCCCGCCATAAACACCGTCAGTGTATCCTTTCTCAAGAACAAACTTTTTATTCAGACGGCTGTCATTCCCCTGAAGAAGAATCTGATCTATAATTCCCATTGCATAAAACTCAGGGGTGTTTCTTTCAGGCATATGATAAGCCAATGCAATTGCGGGTTGATTTGCCAGAGGATCTTCCTTGCTGAATTCTTTCTCCTTTTCCTGCCTCGGCTCTGTTATATCCGGTTTTGCCGGAAGATCAGAAGCTTTTATTTTTCCAAAGTATTTTTCAATGTAAGCTTTCGCATCTGAGTACTCAAAATCACCCACTACCACAACTACCGCATTATTGGGAGCATAGTAGGTGTCAAAAAAGCTCTTTACATCTTCAAGGTTGGCAGCTTCAAGGTCTTTCAGATCACCGTAAAAATTATGAGCGTTATACCAGTTTGTATTCATGTACTGGGGCATATCAAGCCAGGGAAATCCGCCGTAAGGCTGATTCAGAACATTCACCTTAACTTCATTTATAACTACTCCCTGCTGATTAGTCAGGTTCTCCCGGGTGATGCTCAGACCACTCATTCTGTCAGCTTCTGCCCAGAGCATGGGTTCAAGTTTGTGAGCCGGAACCACTTCAAAATAATTTGTGAAGTCAAAACGGGTTGATCCGTTCAGAATACCGCCATTTTCCTGAACAAGTCTGATAAATTCCATTTTTCCAAGATTTTTGGAACCCTGGAACATCATGTGCTCAAAAAGATGGGCGAAACCTGTACGGTTTTTGGGTTCAATTCTGAAGCCGATATTGTAATAAACGGCAACGCATACAATAGGGGATGATTTATCCTGTGAGAGAACAACTTTAAGCCCGTTATCAAGCTTGTAGTATTCAACCGGAACTTTCAATCCCTCCTGAGCAGTCATATTAGTAACTGCAAACAACATTACAGCTGCAGTCAGTAACAGGAATGATTTTTTTATCACTTTTCCTCCTGGTAGAGTGTGTGGATTTTATGGTTTTTATTAACAGCTAAAAAGAGAAATATAATATATATATTTCTTCCCTGAATTTTTCAGTATTCAGATTAACGGAAGACAGTGATGCTGAACGGGAGTTTTCATAAATAAATGAGTAACGGAGATGAAGTATAAATTATTCGGAAGAACGGGTCTCAGGGTTTCAGAGTTATGCCTTGGTGCAATGGGCTTCGGAACAGAGTGGGGAACCGGAGCTGATAAATCTGAAAGTAAAAAAATTTTTGATACTTTTATTAATGCTGGTGGTAACTTTATTGATACTGCCAACCGTTATACGGAAGGAACAAGCGAATCATACCTCGGTGAATTTGCAGCCGGAATGCGTGATAAACTTGTAATTGCAACCAAATACTCCCTTTATACAAAGAAAGGGGATCTGAATGATGCCGGGAACAGCAGAAAGAATATGTTCAGATCTGTTGAAGGAAGTCTTAAACGGCTCAATACAGATTATATCGACATTCTGTATCTTCATGCCTGGGATTTCACAACTCCCGTTGAAGAAGTTCTCCGCGGACTTGATGATCTTATCAGGAGCGGGAAAGTACTTTACATTGCTGTTTCCGATACACCTGCCTGGATCATTTCAAATTCAGTTGCAGTTTCAGAATTACGCGGATGGAGTGCTTTTGCAGGGGTTCAGCTTGAGTATAGCCTGATAAAGAGAGATGCAGAGCGGGATCTCATTCCGATGGCAAAACATTTCGATCTTGCAGTAACAGCCTGGGCACCGCTTGGCGGGGGAGTTCTCACGGGTAAGTATCTGAATGGTTCATCGCAAAACATGCGAATTAAACCAGGTTCCAAAAGACTTGATGAGAGGAACATTGAAATTGCCTCTTTAGTCGTGACAATCGCCCGGGAAACCGGAGTAAATGCTGCAACAGTTGCACTGAACTGGCTCAGAAGCAAGGGCGAACTGATTTTCCCGGTAATAGGAGCCCGAAAAGCTGAACAGATCACCGATAATCTGAAATGTCTGGAGAGTGAGATTTCACCTGAAAATATATCCCGTCTGGATGAAATAAGTGCTATAGAGTACGGTTTCCCGCATGATTTCCTTTCCGGGGATATTGCTGTTGAACTTTTGTTCGGGGGAATGCGGAAACAATTTATCAACCACCGTAAAAAGTAGTTTTATAAGCCGTTAAAGAATAGAATTAAAGTTACCATGTACAATTTACTGAAAGAAGAAAAGACCGGAAGCATCCTGATCACTACCAACAGGACAATTCTTGATTATTATTTTATTTATTCTTTCCTTACCCGATCATACCGGGCGAAAGGTATTTCAAAATAAGAGGTAATAAAGGCTGCTGAAAACTATCTGGCTGCAGGGGTCTATCTTGATGGTAAACAGATCGGGTTTTGCAGATTTGTAAGTGATTTCGTGCGTTTTGCCTACCTGATGGATGTATTTATTATTGACGAACACCGCGGTAAGGGTTACAGCAAGATGCTGATGAAATTTATAATGGATTTAGAGCAAATGAAAACCTGCACATGGATGCTTGCCACCGCCGATGCACATGGGCTTTATGCACAGTTTGGCTTTTATCCCCTCGCAAAACCCGAAAAAATTATGAGGAAAGAGGCAGAGCTTTAAACCGCCTCTTTTAATTTCTTCAGTAAGGATCGGTAATCATCCTCATTCATAAAAACCTCAGAGTAGATTTCCTCGAGAATCTCCCTGTTAATTTTATTAAAGTGATCTTCGACCGGGATGATATTTACTCCGCCAACATCAACGCTGGCGGGACTCAGCATAATCTTCGTATCATCCTCAGCAAAATACCGCGCAGGTCTGTGCTTTGCCCTCAGGAATGCTGAAAGGGTATATTTATTTTCGACAAAATCAAAATTCAAAAGCACATTCATCATCGGCTCTTCTTCACCCGGGTGAAACTCTGCATACACCGGATAAAAATGGGCAAATGCCTTTTCGATAGCTTCCGGTTTTTTGGATTCAATTGATATTACCCTTCTGAACCCGTCATTTAATCCGAAAACTGACACATCTCCGGTCATATAAACCGATTCACCGTATGTCTTCTTGATAAAATTATATTCATAATCATAAGGCATATATCCCTTTGTACCCGCCTGAAAATGCATATGATCCGGTGCCGATGCTCCGCATTTGGGCCCGTTATAAAAAATCGAGTAGTTTTTACCCAGATCTCTTGCAAGATCGGTCATAACAGGGATATTCCCGAGAATTTTCTGGGGATGATGTTCTTTCTTAGGGATTGTAAAATGCTCGGGAAATATCGGAAAGGGATTTACAAGTATGAGAAATCCGTCTTTATATTCAAGCTTTTCCTGTCTTTCGGGGAGATGATCATAACACAGAAAGCATTTTCTCTGAGCTATACTTTTGGGGTCAACCTTGGCAGATGTCGAGACAATCCTGCCCGGGTTAAACTGAACCTTCAGATGAAAACCGTCATTGTGAAATTCTTTTATTTTTATTGTATCAAGTGATTTATAGCCGTCACTGCACATATCCCATTGCTCTTTTTGCCTTGCCAGCAAAAATCGGGCTGAAGCTGAATAGTCAATTTGTTTCATAATCCTGCTTTATTTATAATTTACTCTTCAGTTTTTAAAATATAACCGTTTTGGAAAAATTTATGTTTAATTCTCAAATTAAGGTAATTGTATTTGATTTAGGAAATGTTTTAATCCCTTTTGATTATTCAGTTGCTATAAACAGACTCAATGAAATCGAAAAGGATCTTGGTTCCCGGATTTATGATTACATTAAAGCCAACTATCATATTCACAGAGACCTTGAAGCAGGTAAAATAACTGACGATGAATTCATCGCAACTTGTCTTTCACTCGCTTCGGTAAAAATTGACCGGGAGTTATTCTGCGACATCCATTCAAAAATATTTACGGTGAACGAGGATGTTGCTGCATTGCTTCCTGTACTTAAGAAGAACTACCGTCTGGTTCTTTTATCAAACACAAATTCAATCCATCAGAAATACGGATGGCAGCATTACAGTTTTCTCTCCGATTTTGAAAAACTTATCCTTTCTCATGAGGTCGGTGCCGTTAAGCCGGAGAAAGAAATTTATCAGGCAGTTATGAATTATACAGGAGAAATCCCTCAGGCGCATATTTTTATTGATGACATTCCTGAATACATTGAGGGCGCTAAAGCAGCCGGATGGGACGGAATTGTTTTCAGGGGATATTCTTTGTTAACAGAGGAACTGAAGAAAAGAAACTTATTATAAACTTCCGGGGAACTGTATTTTGGAATACGATCTGATTATCATTGGCGGCGGAATTATTGGCTGTGCCACCGGCAGGTCAGTATCAAAAGCCGGAGTTAAAAAAATCCTTCTCCTTGAAGAAGAGAACAGTCTTGCAGCTCATCAGACAGGAAATAACAGCGGTGTTATACACTCCGGGCTATATTATAAACCCGGCTCTTATAAGGCTAAAAACTGTGTTGAAGGCAGGGAAAAACTATATCAGTATCTTGAAGAAAAGAAAATTCCGTATGATAAGTGCGGAAAACTGGTTGTTGCAGTTAATAAAGAGGAATTACCTGCACTGAACAGTCTTTATGAAAGGGGAATTAATAACGGGCTTACCGGCATCAGAAAAGCTGACAGGGAGGAAATTAAGGAAACGGAACCCCATTGCTCCGGAATTGCAGGTCTTTTCGTACCAATGACCGGAATAACGGATTATAAGAAAGTTACTGAGTCATATGCCGATGATCTTATTTCAGGCGGAGGAAAGGTGGTTCTTTCTGCAAAAGTGTTCTCGGTTATAAAGAAGAGGAGCAGATTTACAGTCGTAACAACCGCAGGTTCTTTTGAGACAAAATTCTTGATTAACTGTGCAGGTCTGTATTCTGACCGAATTGCCCGCCTTTGCGGTATCGATCCCGAAATAATGATTATGCCGTTCCGGGGTGAGTATTTTGTCCTTAAACAAGACAAGCGGCACCTCGTTAAAAATCTGATCTATCCCGTTCCTGATCCCGATCTTCCTTTCCTGGGGGTGCATTTTACCAGAATGATTGATGGCGGTGTTGAAGCCGGTCCGAATGCCGTGCTTGCATTTGCCAGAAAAGGTTACAGCAAAACTTCATTCAGTTTTTCAGATACTTTTGAAACACTGAAATTCCCCGGTTCATGGAAGTTGTTCGGTAATTTCCGGAAAACCGGATTTTATGAGTACAAAAGGTCATTCTTTAAGAAATATATGGTGAGGGATCTGCAAAAACTGGTTCCTGAGCTGAATGCGGATGATATTGTGCCGGGAGGAGCAGGTATAAGAGCGCAGGCACTGGGCAGAAACGGAAAGCTGATAGATGATTTTTACATAAAAGAAGCTGAAGGAATGATACATGTCCTTAACTCTCCCTCCCCCGCCGCAACAGCATCGCTGAGCATAGGGGAGGCGATTGCCTCCCTCTATAAAAAACGGATTAATTAACTTTTAGCGGGGCTCTTCCTATACTGAAATAGTTGAAGCCGAGCTCCTTCATTTTGCCGGGTTCAAATACGTTTCGGCCGTCAAAGATAACATTATCCTTAACTTTTGATTTGATAATTTCAAAATCCGGTGTTCTGAAATCATTCCACTCAGTGGCAATGATAAGAGCATTTGCATTTTCAAGAGCTGTATATTCTGTCTGAGCATATTCAATAAGATCATCAAGATAGAATTTTGCGTTATCCATGGCTTCGGGATCATAAGCTGAAACAACGGCACCATGTTCAAGAAGTTTTTTGATTATAACCACGGCAGGGGCTTCTCTCATATCATCAGTGTTTGGTTTGAATGCAAGTCCCCACACTGCGAACTTCTTACCTTTAATATCACCGCCATAGAAATCAAGGATCTTTTTAACCAGAACCGATTTTTGCTCGTTATTTACTTGATCCACTGTTTCAAGTATAGTCATCGGTTTATTATAATCTGCCGATGTTTTAATAAGAGCTTTCACATCCTTGGGGAAGCAGGAACCTCCGTAGCCGATGCCCGGGAAAAGGAATCTCTTTCCTATTCTTGTATCTGATCCCATTCCTTTGCGCACCAGGTCAACATTTGCGCCCACTACTTCACAGAGATTTGCCAGTTCATTCATGTAGGTGATACGCATTGCCAGATAAGAATTTGCAGCATACTTTGTGAGTTCTGAACTCTCAAAATTCATTTCGAATATTGGATTGCCCTGTCTTACAAACGGTTCGTAAAGCAGCTTCATCCTTGAGAATGCATAATCACTGTCAGCACCTATAACAATTCTGTCTGGCTTCATGAAATCATCCACCGCAAAACCTTCTCTGAGAAATTCAGGATTTGACACGACATCAAAATTATCAACTCCATAAGAGTTTATTATTTCTTTAACCTTTTTAGCTGTTCCAACGGGCACGGTTGATTTATTTACTATTATTTTCCTTTCTTTCTGAGGCTCTTCCTTAAGAAAGTTTCCTATATCATTGGCAACTGCAGAAACATACTGAAGGTCAGCAGATCCGTCCTCACCCTGCGGGGTTGGGAGGCAGAGAAAAATGATTTCTGACTCAAATAAGGCTCTTTTCAGATCACCTGTAAAGGTTAATCTCTTTTTGGCAATATTTTTATAAAATATTATATCAAGGCCTGGTTCAAAGATCGGTATCTCGGAATTAAGTAATTTTTCAAGTTTAACCGGGTTGTTATCAACGCAAATAACATTATTTCCTACATCGGCCAGGCATGTTCCGGTAACCAAACCGACATATCCTGACCCAACAACAGCAACTTTCATTAGCTTCCTTAATTAATTAGTTTTGATTATTAAACTTAAGAATTTTTCGGCTTATTATAGTGTGATTTAATTGCAGGTTTATCTATAATGAATTGCTGTTGTTGCCGGCAGATCGGGTATTCAAGACCATCGGAGGGTGAGAAACCTCACCCTCTCAATTTGTCCAGGAGATAATTTATCGTTTGTGCTTCAGACTCATCAATATTCTTAAAACAGCTGTCAAATTCATTTTCAAACTTATCCATCTCTTTGAGAAGGTTGAGCCCTTCATCAGTAATCATGATATCAACTTTCCTTCTGTCTTCGGCACATTCGCGTCTTTGTAAAAGACCTTTTATTCTTAATCTCTCAACGAGTCTTGATGCGTCTGACATTTTGTCAAGCATTCTCTCTTTCAGAGTGCTCACCTGAAGAGGCTCAGGGTGCGCACCCCTCAATATCCGCAGAATATTAAACTGCTGCTCCGTTATGCCAAAGCGTCTGAACACATCAGAATACCTGGCAAAAAGCCAGTTATGAGTATAAATTAAATTTATCCCAAGTTTATGAAATTCATTCCTGAATTTTTTCTGATGTATTTCTTCTTCAAGACTCATTTTATTTACTTCTTATCTAATTCTATGTTGATATTTAATCTTACGGTCTCACCCACAACCGCTCCGCCGAGCTCAGTGAGGGCATTAAATTTAAGACCGTAATCAAATCTATTTAATTCACCCGTAATTTTAAAACCTGCTTTTATATTTCCCCATGGATCTTTAACTATTCCATTGAATGTTGCATCAAGTTCAACCCTCTTTGTAGTGTTTCTGATAGTCAGATCGCCAACAAGTTTATACTTTTTATCTTTTACTTTTTTGAAAGAGGTGCTCTTAAAAGTCATTTTGGGATATTTATCGGCATTAAAAAAATCATCTGATTTGAGGTGGTTATCCCTGTCCTTGTTATCTGTATTAATACTGCTGATATCAACAGCGAACTCTATCTGAGCATCCTGAAAATCGTCGCTTTTTGTGGTTACCTTACCATCAAAAGTTCTGAAGTATCCCTCAACTTCGCTGATTACAAGGTGATCAACTGCGAAACCGATCTTTGTGTGTGATTTATCTACAACCCAGTTTGTCTGCGCTGTAGAGACCGTTGTAAGAATAACAAAAGCAAAAAACGTTGCACTTAAGGTTTTCATATTTTAAAACTCCGCTTAATTAGTAATAATGAAATATTTACAACGCAAATATATGTAATAACATTTAATGTTGCAACAGATATTATTATTCGGATAGTTCCCGGTGTTTCAGATTTTGCTCAGAAAAATTTATTCAGGGGGATTTTACTATATTTAATTAACCAAAAATTAATATTTCCAAACTATCGGAGTCATTTTGAATATTGACAATCTTGCCGTGAATACCATCAGAACCCTTGCGATGGATGCAGTGGAAAAAGCTAAATCCGGTCACCCGGGTATGCCGATGGGATGTGCACCTATAGCCTATACCCTCTATTCAAAAATTATGAGACACAGCCCCTCAAACCCCTCCTGGCTGAACAGAGACAGGTTTATTCTCTCGGCTGGTCACGGCAGCATGCTTCTTTATTCAATACTCCACCTGACCGGTTACGGCATATCGCTTGACGATATAAAAAATTTCAGACAATGGCAGAGCATCACTCCGGGTCACCCTGAGTTCGGTTTGACTCCCGGAGTCGAGACAACAACCGGCCCTTTGGGACAGGGATTCGGTAATGCAGTGGGGTTTGCCATTGCACAGGAGTTTCTGGCATCAAAATTCAACAAGCCAGGCTATAAGATAATTGATCATTACATCTACGGGATCTGTTCTGACGGCGATCTTATGGAAGGAATCAGTTATGAGGCAGCCTCGATTGCCGGTCATCTGAAACTCGGTAAGATTGTGATGTTTTATGACAGCAACAGAATATCGATAGACGGCAGTACGGATATAACATTTACCGAGGATGTAGCAAAGAGATTTGAAGCAGCGCACTGGCATGTAATTGAAGTGGATGACGGAAATGATATCGAAAAGATTAAGAAAGCGGCAATTGATGCTCAGAAAGATAAGCGTCCCTCACTGATAATCACGAAAACCCACATCGGGTATGGAAGCCCGAATAAGCAGGATAAAGCTTCATCTCACGGTTCACCGCTGGGGGCAGAAGAGATCAAGCTTACCAAAATAAATCTTGGATGGGATTACGAAGAACCCTTCACAATTCCGGAGGAGGTTACAAAGCATTTTGAGTCGCTGCGGGAGTGCCTTGATGAATCAGAAGCTATCTGGAACAAACTGTTTGAAAATTATAAAAAGAAATTCCCCGAAGAAGCCGAAAAACTCACTGAATACATGAAGAGTAATTTCGATAATTCTTTCTTTGATGAATTTGAAGATTTCCCCGCAGACGGAAAAAAAATAGCGACTCGCCAGGCTTCCGGAAAAGTAATAGAAAAGATTGCAGATTATTACCCCACTCTTTTCGGCGGTTCTGCCGATCTTGCCGAATCGAATAATACTGTTATTCCCGGAAGCGGAGACTTTTCTGCGACAGATTACTCAGGAAGGAATTTCCGCTATGGTGTGAGAGAACACGCAATGGGCAATATTCTCCACGCAATGGCAATGTACGGCGGTGTGATTCCTTTCGGCGGCACATTCCTGATCTTTTCTGATTACATGCGCCCTGCCATCAGGCTTGCTGCTCTGAATAAAGTAAGTCCTGTTTTCGTTTTCACCCATGACAGTGTCGGACTCGGTGAAGACGGGCCCACACATCAGCCGGTTGAGCAGTTAATGTCACTCAGGGCAATACCGAACACTCTCGTTTTCAGACCGGCAGATGCCAATGAAACAAAATACGCATGGAAATACGCAGTAGGGCATAAATCAGGCCCGGTGGTTCTTGTACTTACGAGACAGGGACTTCCGGTCCTGGACAGAAACGTCTATGCGTCAGCATCAGGAGTAGAAAAAGGTGCATATATTCTTTATGAGACAAACGAAGAGCCCGATATTATACTGATTGCAACAGGATCAGAAATTCATGTTACGCTTGAAGCAGCAAAACTTCTTGAAGCAGAAAAATACTCTGTAAGAGTTGTAAATATGGTCTGCACCAGACTGTTTGATCTTCAGTCAAAAAATTATCAGGATCATGTGCTTCCGCCCCATGTAAACTGCAGAGTCTCTGTTGAAGCAGGAATTTCACTTGGCTGGGAAAGATATGTGGGTCTGGAAGGAGATTCAGTATCAATTGATCATTTCGGAGCTTCTGCCCCGGCTGAAGTGCTTTTTGAGAAATACGGATTTACCGCAGAACATATTCAGGAAGTTGCACTGAGAACCTATTCAAAGCTTAACGACTGAAAAGCAAACTGAACTCACGTTTCAATCTGACGAGAATCCGGTCAAGAGCCGGATTTTCTGTTTTAAATAAAATCTCTATAAAGAGTCATGAAAGTGATCAGTGAAGGATGTGTCACAAAAACGCCGATTGGACGCAAGAATCCGTCATGGTATTTTTGCTCATCTCTTTTAAATAAGGTAAAGGTTATATTTACAGGAGGGAAATCAAAGCGTATGCCCGGTATTTGGTTTTTGAAAAATTTTCCGGAACCGATGTTATGTTCTGCCTGAATTCGCTCTATGAACAGATTATCAGAATTTCAGACTACTCTCCGCAAACCTGCCTGAACACCCTCAGAAAATTCAGCCCGAGAAATTTTGCAACCTCATGCTCAGAATAACCGTGCTCAAGCAGAGCTGTGGTAAGTGCCGGGAATTTAGTCACATCCTCAAGTCCCAGGGGAACCACTTCAATTCCGTCAAAATCAGATCCGATCGCAACATGGTCTGTTCCCACAAGGCTGACTATATGATCAATATGCTGAATAACATTTGCGATTGAGGCGTTTGCAGTTCCGTTCAGAAAGTAAGGATAAAACACAACCCCGATAACCCCGCCCGAATTCGCTATGTCAATAATCTGAGAGTCATAAAGATTTCTGTAATGATTCCTGATGGTTCTGGCGCCGGAGTGGGTAGCAATAATCGGGTTGCTGGTTACGGTTAAAATATCCTGAATCGTCTTAATACCTGTGTGTGAGACATCTATTATTATCCCGAGCGAATCCATTGCCCTTATAACCTGTCTGCCAAAATCACTCAGGCCAACTGTCTGCGATCTGCTATCCTGTGCAGATACAGCCCATGATGTGCTGTTATTCCAGGTAATTGTCATATACCTCATACCGGCGTTATGGAGGACAGAGAGTTTTTCGAGGCTGTTTTCTATTGAGTGACCCCCTTCAACACCAATCACGGCAGCAATTTTCCCGCTGTCACTGATTGCAGCCGCTTCATCAGCAGTGAACGCCTGTCTTATTCTTAAAGCATTCTGAGAAAGTTCTGAATTAAGCAGATCTTTCATGACTAAAGTCTGATTATAATGATTGCCGGAGTAAGTTGTGGGATGAACCCAGAGTGAGAAAAACTGAATATCAACATCACCATATTCCATTCTTGGGATATCGGTATGATTAAAATTATGCTGAGTACCCAGATGATAAGTGGGGTCATTCACCATTTTCTCAAGGATGTCATTATGAAGATCAACCAGTATGTACTTATCATGCACAGTCTCAAGCAGAGTCTGGAAGTTCTCACCACCCGATGCCGTTACCTCAAGCGTATCCGCGGCGTAAGGTATCTTCGTGAAGACGAGCTGAAGATTCACCGAAGTAAAATGATTTTTTCCCGGTGATGCAGGAATATAATCAATCCCGGTTCTGAATTCTCCGAGACCCGAACCGCTTCCGCCGTCGAGCTGAATCATCTTTTTTGTAATAGAAAAGTCACCGAATTTTATAGTGTAGAGATACACTCCGGCGGCAGATTTACTGTGCCAGTCAATACTGTGATTTCCCGCACCCAGAAAATCACTTCTCGAATCTATAAGCTCCCCGTAAACAGTATGAATAGTGATCTCAACTAAACCTTCACGCGGTATATAAAAATTAATCCTTGTTGAAGGATTAAACGGGTTCGGATAATTCTGAAGCACTATGAATGAGGCAGGGTTAAACTCCTCCCCATCAACCGATGTCACAATATTATACTGCCAGTTTCCCGAAGCATCAGTGAATACTGAATCCCGCTGCTGAGTCTCCAGGTTTATTACAGACACCTTCACATTCTGAATTGCCTGACCTGTTTTCAAGGCTTTCACATTGCCGCTTACTGTAAGAGATTGAGGAAGGGCATTTATGGTGAACAGGATTAAAATCAGAACATAAAGGGCGTTTTTCATATTTTTTTACCGGACTTTTCTCAATTTTATAATAAATCTGGATTTTTAAGTTACGGAAAGTTTTTAACCTTGCAAAGTGTGTTTTGGGAGAGGAGTGTGTATTTGGCAGAGAGGGATAACTCCGGCAGAGGGTTTCATGAGTGTAATCAGATGTGCATCTGCCTGATGAAACCTGACTCCTCATGATTTGTCTATTCCACCTTCCCGAAACATACCGGCCCGATACTGCATTTAAACCCAAAAAGCCGCCCGGGATACCCGGAGCGGCTTTTCATTAGTATCAATTTTGCCGGTACGCTAAAAATCTGTGCCCAGCGAGAAATAAAATACAGGTTTGGAAAATGAATCCACATCCCATGACCAGGCAACATCAAACCTGAGCAGGAAGTAGAGGAAGTAAAGCCTTGCACCGAATCCGGTACCCATCAGCAGATCCTTTGAGACAGTTTTACCCTGCGCATTCTGTGCAAACAACTGCAGCGATCTGTTATTATTCCAGGCCGCACCCGCATCAAAGAAGACCGTGCCCATAACATCCCTGAAAAGGATCGGGAGTGCGCCGGTGAGCAGGTATCTGATAAGCGGGAACCTGAGTTCAAGATTCACTAGCGTGTATTTTGCACCGATTCTCTCTGCGTAATTGTATCCCCTTAGAGGCATTGCAGTACCAAGAAACGCAAAATCTGACGGATCCTCGAGAGGGATCTGGTTAGTTGTCCACTGCCTGTTGATCCAGTTATCAATACCGCCCATTATGAAACGCTGAGGCTTTGAGCCGAAAGAGTAACCCATAGAAAAACGCATCGCAAATGAGTAGTCATTCCAGAATCTGAGATAGTTTCTGTAGTCGGCCATAACGGTATAAAAATCTGACTCACCGTTATCAATAAACGGATTTGCCATCAGATCGAGTCTGTAACGTGAGCCGTCAATCGGTGCGGTGTACCCGAAGATCGAGTTATCGTAAACCAGACTCACCGATGGTACCAGGAATGTGCTCTTTTTGGAAGCCTCATTCAGATTATCGAGGTTATCCTGCGATACATTCAGCAGACTCAGCCCCATGTCAATCCTGTAAAATCTGTTAATCGGGTAACTTGCTGAGAATACAGCACCGTAATTTCTGTATCTGTAAAGATCGAGCCTGTTGCCGCGTTCCAGATAAACAAACCGCGCGGTGTGGAAAGCCTCAATACCCAGATCAAGCCTGCTTCTCAGATAAAAATACGCCAGACCATAATCAGAGTTCTTGAGGTCTATCTGAAGACTGGTGATACCTATGAGCTTATGATCACCCAGCATATCAGAAAATGAAAGCACCGTTGTACCAAGCAAACCATAGAAAGTGGAGTACCCTGCATTGGCATAAATAAGATCCGGTGAGAAATTGATTTTATACTTCCTGACCTTGTAATTGCCGTTCTCATCAAGATTATCGGGAACGGAGATATCCTTAATTGCCGAGGAATCACTTCCCTTGGGGAGATCACTTCCAAACACATAAGTGCTGTAATCTTTACCGGAATTATCAACCGAATCAAGTACCTGACCGGTGAAAATCTCAATCTTTGGTTTTTCAATATCGGCAGAATCAGGTTTTTCAACAGCAAGCGGTATCTCTGCTGCAGCAGAATCGCTCTGTTTTTCCGGTGATTTGACCGAACCGTTCCTCAGAAAGGACATATACGGAGTAAACACAAGTGAGTCACTCTTCGGCTTTGTATCAAAAGGATTGCTGAGAAGGAATATATCATACCCGGCCTGATACATTGAGTTCATGACGAGCCTTTTGCCGTCTGCAGAAATCGAAATCTGCTCAAGTCCGTTCAGAGAATTAGTTACAGGTACCGGCGGAGCTGCAATCTCCTCGCTGCTGTTTCCGTTTGAAATATCCTTGCGGTAAATGTTATTTATTCCGTTGTAATCCGAAACAAACAGAAGTGTTTTTCCGTCCGGAGAAACTATCGGGTTTTTCTCGTGGCTGAATGGATAATCAGTTAACCTTGTTACCTTCTTTGTTTCTGTGTCTATCGAGAAAATGTCCATCTGGTGATAATCGTGTTCCCACATTCTGAAACCTGATCCAAGCTTCAGCACATCACTTCTGTCAGATGAATAAAACACGGTTTTTCCATCGGGTGACCATGACGGATCAGAGTCTGAAAAAATATCTTCCGTCAGATTTTTAAGGCTCTGAGTCTCAAAATTGTAAATGTAAATATCAGACTGCGATCCCTGATGTGCGGCAAAAGCGAGATGTTTCCCATCCTTTGACCAGTCAACATCCTCAATACCCGGCAGAAGGAACGGCAGAGTTTCAACATCTCCGTCATCGGCATCAACGATGAATACAGCATCACCTCCCGCACTCTTGGCCGCAATAGCAACCTTAGTGCCATCGGGCGACCATGTGATACCGGGAGTAAGAATATTCAGCTCTTCAAAATCAACCGTTCTGTTCCCCTTAACAATGCGCTTCACACCCTTGCCGTCAACCGCATTCATCACATAAACATCAAAATAATAGTCCTTGTTTGATATGAAAGCAACCTTCTCACCGTTGGGTGAAAGCGCGGGCGATGTATTGTAGCTGCTGCCGTCTTTCCGGTGATCAGTCAGCCTTTTAGAAAACTCATCGGGATCCTGCATCTTGGTAATATCAGGCCAGAACATTCGCTTGATTTCTTTTTTCCAGCGCTCGTTAAACTCCTCGAGATCCATACCCAGTGAAGCCTTGAAACCTGCGTCAAAATTGCCCCTGCTTCTTATCGAAGAAACCAGCTCTCCCACTTTTTCACGGCCGTAACGCTCTGCAATGTAATGGAATACTGCCTGACCGCCCCTGTAGGCAAAATAACCGCCGAGCAGCGGAATATCGGGGAGATATTCACTCATTGCCGCATCACGGATGAACATATCGGTGTTGGTATCCCAGCCAAGCGAAAGATACTCTGCCAGACCCTCACTGAACCATAATGGGATATTTATATTGATATTATTGGAGATCACATTCTGGAGCGAACCTCCGTAGAACATATCATTCACCACTGCATGAACAAGCTCATGATGAATAACGTGCCTGAACATCTTGTAATTTCCCGTGAACGGCAGAACAACCCTGTTCTTAAACAGCTCTGTGAAACCACCTATACCCTCGCTCAGATAGCTGTCGGTAACATTAGTTTCCTGAAACTCATTCTGAGAATTGTAAAAAATGATGGCAATTCGGTTATTGATGCTGTACTTAAGATCCTTCTCGATCCTGGTTACGGCATCTTCAGCGGCTGCGGCAGCAAACTCTATCGCCTTTACGGCATCCTTTGTAAAATAAATATCGAAATGAGCGGTCTGAATATAGTACCAGTCATAGTTGTAGTACTGTATCTTGTTGCGCCCGAACTGTCCGTAAACAGCAGACGACGAAATCATCAGAAGGATAATTAATAATTTTCGCATTCCAGATCTCCGGGAATTAATTATCGGTCAAACAAAAATCCAAAGCTAATTTTTCAGGCAGAACCCTGAGCAGTTTAACATTCACCTTATCGCCCAGTCTGTAAGTCTTACCGGTGTCTCTGCCTTTAAATAAATAATTTTTCTCGTCAAAATAGAAGTAGTCCTGATACATATCTCTTACATGAACAAGACCCTCAGCCAGGGTTTCGGTAATTTTAACAAAAAAACCGAAATTGGTTAATCCTGAAATAACCGCTTCAAACTCGTGACCCAGGAACTCTGACATATACTGCACGTGCTTGATTTTCACAGAGTGCCTTTCAGCATCAACCGCAATCCTTTCACAGATCGAAATGTGATCACAAAGCTCCTCAAGCGGCTCCTTTTTATATAAATCCTTTTTTCCGGAACTCAGGTATTCATGCGTGATCCTGTGAACAAGCAAATCTGAATACCGGCGTATGGGTGATGTAAAATGAGTGTAAAAAGTGAAACCGAGTCCGTAATGCCCGATATTGACTGTTGAATAAACCGCTTTTGCCATCGATCTGATTGCAAGCTCGTTAATCAGAACCTCCTCAGGCTTACCC
>CAYPMQ010000040.1:0-17038 GCA_964411625.1 uncultured Ignavibacteriaceae bacterium | reverse complement strand
GGTATAAAATCCCCTTTTAACCCGACCGTAACAATGCTCCAGTTAAATTTTAAAATCAGGACCCCAAATGGATAGACAAGCGACGATTGGATTTATTTTGATCGCTCTGGTTTTTGTTGTCTGGCTTTACATGAATTCACCGGCACCGCCGCCTCCGGCTAAAAGCCCGAATGACACAACTCTAGTTAAAAAAGACACAGCAGTTAAAAAAGATTCAGTCAGCAATATAACCGTTGTTGATACTTCTGCCATACCTGCTCCCGTTTCGGTACCGGAAACATTCTATAAGATAGAGACGGAAAAAACCATTTTATATTTCTCAAATAAAGGTGCCAAACTCAGAAGAGTTTATCTTAAAGAGTATAAAAGATGGGATACAGATAAACTTAACCTGAAGGGAAATGAAAGCTACATCCAGCTTCTTTATTATAAAAACGGCGGAAACGAAATTGAATTCGTGACCCTTGACGGAAAAAAAATAAACAGCAGCGATCTCGTTTTCGAACCTTCCGGATTTGACGGAATGGATGTCAAATTAGGAAAAAATGATTCGGTTTCACTTAACTTCACGGCTAAAGTGCCGGGTACTGGCGGCACAATAAATTTCAGCTACACCGTTCACGGTGATAAATATGATATCGCTTACAGTTTTGAACTGAAAAATCTCGGCCGGGTTATAGCCAACAATGAAGTTGATGTTGTATGGCAGAAAGGCGTCAGATCTGTTGAGGAAAACAGTGTTGATGAAGCCAACTACTCAAACTCAAGCATCTACTCGGGTGGTGAGCAGTCCATTTTCAATGCCTCGACCATTGGAAAAAATGAAGAAGAGAATTTTGGCGGCAGAATTGACTGGATGGCACTCCGCAACAAATATTTCACAGTAATTCTTGCCCCGGGGAATCCTGACCAGATAGAAGGCGCTCATCTTAAAGGCACAAGCGTAGGATTGCCTGATAATGGTCACAGCGAGGTTTATTCCGGAAGACTGACATACGGATTCAGAGGCAGTAATGAATATTCACAATCATTATTTCTGTATGTTGGTCCCGTAAGCTACAAACAGCTTGACGCATACGGAATGAACCTTGAAAAAGTTGTTGATTTCGGAAGTTTCTTTGGGTTACGGTTTATAGTTCGCCCTATAGCAGAATATGTACTTCTTCCGATTTTCAACCTGCTGCACATGTTCATACCCAACTACGGCCTCGTGATTATCATATTCTCGATAATTATCAAGCTGCTGATGCATCCGCTTACAAAATCATCGATGATGAGTATGCAGAAAATGCAGGCACTGCAGCCTAAAATTCAGGAAATTAAGACCAAATATAAAGATGATGTTCAGCTTCAGCAGAAGGAAACAATGAAGCTTTATTCAACTTATGGGATTAATCCTGCGGGCGGATGTT
The DNA here is from genome assembly GCA_964411625.1 of uncultured Ignavibacteriaceae bacterium. GTDB lineage: Bacteria > Bacteroidota > Ignavibacteria > Ignavibacteriales > Ignavibacteriaceae > JABWCA01. The sequence goes on along the minus strand of CAYPMQ010000040.1, from coordinate 15,626 downwards.
TGCCGATGGTACTCCAGATGCCAATATTTATAGCGATGTGGGGCACACTGCAGTCTGTTATCGAGCTGAGACAGCAGCCGTTTATATGGTGGATCAAAGACCTTTCACAGCCGGATGTTATTCTTAACTTTGGCTTTTCACTGCCGTTAGTGGGGCTTCATTTCATAAGCGGACTTGCTCTTCTGATGGGTATCACCACATTTATTCAGCAGAAAATGACTGTAAAAGATCCTCAGCAAATGGCTTTTGTTTATATAATGCCGCCGATGCTGACTATTCTGTTCATGACTTTCCCATCGGGACTTAACCTTTACTACTTCATGTTCAATATACTCTCAATCGGGCAGCAGTATTACTATAACCAGAAGTATAAGGGTATTGAACTTAAACCCGTTGATCCCTCAAAAAGAAAGAAATCATTTATGGAAAAACTCAGCGAGGCAGCAGAACAGAAAGCTAAGACCATGCAGTCTCAGCAGCAGAAGAAAAAGAAATAAAATGCCCTCAGAGAGGCGGGTCTCTTATGAGATCGTTTATATTATTCTTCATACTTATATCTTTACCTTACAGCGAGTTCCTTCCTCAGGATAAACCGGCAAAATTAAGCCTGGGTTACCGGAAGAAGGAGCTCCCGTTTGGTCTTACCGCTCAGATCCCCGAAGTTTACCCGAAAATAGGATATGCTCTCAGCGGAGGAGGCGCCAGAGGCCTCGCGCAGATTGGAGCCATACGCGTTTTAGAGCAAAATGGTATTTTCCCTGATATTATCTCCGGTACTTCAATCGGCAGTATCGTAGGAGGGTTGTATGCCTCGGGATATTCTATTGAAGAGCTTGATTCTATCGCTCTTTCAACCGACTGGAATTCGATCATCTCCCCTGCACCCAAAAGTAACAGAAATGCCCTCTTTATAGATCAGAAAGTAACTGAAGACAGAGCCGTTCTGACACTGCGGCTTGACGGACTCACCCCTGTAATACCCAACTCTGTTAACAGCGGTCAGAAACTTCTTAATTTTCTTAATATACTTGCTGTGCAATCACCTGTGGGGCTTGTTGATGATTTCTCAAAACTGAAAGCAGATTTCACGGCCGTATGCACAAATCTTGAAACAGGCGCACCATTTCTTTTCAGGTCAGGTTTGCTTGGTAAAGCATTAAGGGCAAGCTCATCTGTATCATTTCTGCTCTCACCGGTTGAACATAATGACACAATGCTGGTTGACGGGGGGCTTGTGGCTAATATTCCTGTTTCATTCACCCGTGAACGGGGAGCCGATATTATTATTGCTTTTAATTCAACGAGCCCGCTGCATGAAAAAAGTGAACTGAAGTTTCCCTGGGTTCTTGCTGATCAGATTCTCTCAATTCCTATGGGGCTGCTTAATGAACAGCAGCTTGCCATGTCTGATTATGTTATTACTCCTTCAATAGGAGATAAAGCATCTAATGATTTCACGGATATCAATGAACTGTTATTCAGAGGACTGGAAGCGGCGGTTGAAGTAATTGATACTCTTAAGATGGATATTCAGCGAAGGATATACGATAAACTTTATGAAGGATCAACCTCCGTGATAAACCCGGTTGTATCACCGGCTTCTCTTGAATACAGATCTTTTGATTCTATGGTTACACATTACAATAAAATGAATCGTTCACTTTCAACAGGTGATATTAAAAAATATCTTCTGAATCTGAGCATGACGGGAAAATATTCCGATCTAGGGGCAGAGATGACAGATTCAGCCGGGTTTTCAGTGATTACCCTGACTGGTAAAGAGATTCCGCTTGTTAACGGCATCTTTCTTGATGATAAAGGGGTAGCTGGAGAGACTTTTCCGGAGATTTTTGGCCCTCTTGAAAGAAAGCATTTCAATCCTGAGACCCTCATCATCAAACTGAAAACTCTCATCAGGTATTACAGAACCAAAGGCTATTCACTTGCAAGAATCAAATCAATCAGTTTTGATGAGAAAACAGGCCTGCTTTCTATATCTGTGAATGCGGGCGTTATAGATGCAATTAAAATTAAAAACACCAGCAGTGTTGAGCCCCTTGCCGTGTTCAGAGAGCTGACATTTCAGGAAGGTGATGTCTTTAATGTTTCCGATATTTCACAAAGCCTTCAGAATCTGGAATCGACAAATCTTTTTGATGAAATACTGGTTGATGTTGAAATTGCAGGCGATTCAAACTATGTGGTACTTAACCTTCAGGATAAAATAACATCACTGGTGAGGATCGGATTTAAGATCAACAACGAAAACACACCCCAGGTCAGCGTTGATATCAGGGATGAAAATTTCATTTCTTCAACCACAGAGCTGGGCGGGATCTTTTTTCTGAGTCCCAGAAAAAATCAGGTGACCCTTGAACATAAAGCCAACAGAATTTTTGACTCTTATTTCACTTATAAACTAAATGCATTCTGGGGAGCTAAAGATTATTATACGTATGCCGAGAATAACAATGCCAATGGTTCATCTTATAAAGTTACCGGAACCGGTGAGTACCGCGAATCAATATACGGGGTTTCGCTTGCGCTCGGCACTCAGGTTGGCAGGTTTGGGAATCTGGTAGGTAAAGCAAAACTGGAAAATAACAGAATCACAGATCTGGAAAACAGTTCGGCATTCACACTGGATGCAAATATTTTCTCACTCAGCGTGTCAACAACGATAGACACCAAAGACAGATATCCCTATACCAATAAAGGAATCCGTTTTTACGCCAACTACGAAACCGCACAGAGTTTTCTCGGAGGTGAAACAGGATACACGAACTTCTACTCGGAATATGAGGGATTTGTCTCATTCTCACCTGAGAACACAGCTATTGTTACTGCTAAACTGGGATTTGCAGATAAAACACTCCCCCTTTCTCAGATGTACTCCCTTGGCGGGCAGTATTCATTTTTCGGAATGAGGGAAGATGAGCTCAGGGGAAGACAGATCCTTAAACTCGGTTTTGAATACAGATACAAACTGCCCTTCCGGATTTTCTTTGATACCTATATTTCAACCAGATATGACATAGGATCAATCTGGGAGCAGGAAGAAAAAATTAAAATAAAAGACCTCAGACACGGCATCGGCTTTACCATTTCGCTTGATACACCGCTGGGTCCCGCAGATTTTTCTTATGGCAGAAGTTTCTTTTTTAACCGTGATATTGCACAGGATCCGATAAAATGGGGTCCCGGGTCATTCTACTTTTCACTTGGATTTTATTACTAAACCCTTCAGATTTAACACTGCGGCACCCTGGACGCTATATTTTAATTATTATGAGATTTGTTATTTTTCAGAAACACTCTTAAAAGAATCGGCATAAATGAAAACGAAATATGAAATTGCTAAAAACTGGCTCCCCAGATACACAGGAACATCAATTGATGAATTTGGTGATTATCTCCTGCTGACCAATTTCCATTATTATATTGAAGAGTTCGCAAATAAATTTAATACCGATATTAAAGGGATAGGAAAGCCGATGCAGACCGCCACTAACAGCGCAGGTCTCTCAATAGTAAACTTTGGGATAGGTTCTGCAAATGCCGCAACTATAATGGATATTCTTGTTGCCCGGAAACCTAAAGGGGTTTTATTTCTGGGTAAATGCGGCGGATTAAAAAAATCAACCGAACTCGGCCATTTCATACTCCCTACGGCGGCAATCAGGGGTGACGGAACCTCAAATGATTATATTGCTCCTGAAGTACCGGCTCTTCCCTCATTTAAACTGCACAAATTTGTTTCATTAAGCCTCGTAAACAGAAATCTGGAATACAGAACGGGAGTTATTTATACTACAAACAGACGCCTGTGGGAATGGGATGATGAATTCAAGAAATATCTGCAGAAGATAGGTGCCATTGGAATTGATATGGAAACCGCAACCCTTTTCATTGTAGGATATGTGAATCAGATTCCCCGCGGGGCTTTACTTTTGGTTTCTGATACTCCGATGTTTCCCGAAGGTGTAAAAACCGAAGAATCTGATAAAAAAGTGAACGAGCGGTTTGTTAATCTCCATCTTGAACTTGGTATTGAGGCGATGACCGATATCGGGCATAAAGGTGAGGAGATAAAGCACTTTACATACTAGCATGCTCTGCTGAAACTCAAAAGGGATGATACAAGGCAGATTTTGAGGAAATCATTATCCAGGGATCGTGTTGTGGTGAATAAGGTATGCTTAAGCAATAAAGGCTTATGTGATGTGATGCCCTGACTGCCCCGCGCTTGTATTTATTCCTTCCAGACCAGATCAAAAAGCATAAATCCTGCAGCCACCATTACTACATCATAACAGACCAGGGTAGCTATTTCGATAAATCCTTCTTCAAGAGCCACTCCCTCCATTGATTTTTTTGTTATTTCAATAAGAGTGAGGAAAAGAGGCAGCAGAATAGGGAAAGAGAGAACGGGGTAAAGTGTTCCCTTTGTATTGGCTTTTGATATTATTGCAGCTATAAGGGTTGATGAAATACCGATGCCAAGGTTCCCCAGTACAAAAGCTATTATAAACATAGGGAGGTTTTTCAGTATAAATAAGTCAAAAAGCGCCGAGTAAAGCAGCGCGATGAATATGTTCATTGAAAAAACCAGAACAACATTAAACAGTAACTTACCCCCCAGTACTGTGTTGGGATCAGAAATCAACTGCAGAGTTAAAACGGTGCCGCGTTCTTCTTCAGATACAAATGCTCTTGAAAGACCCGACATAGCCGAGAAAAAAACAACCACCCAGAAGAGACCGCCGGCAAGATTCTGCGATATTTTCTCCTGCCCTATTGAAAACAGAATCACACTGATGGTAACTACAATAAACATGACGAGTGCGTTGATAGCATAACGCGTTCTTAATTCCGAAAGTAAATCTTTTCTGAAAAGCCAGTAAAACTTCATCTGATTCTTTTATTTATTGTTTTTGTAGTCAAGAATGTTTATTACATCAGAGCACATACCGATCTCCGTTTCCTCATTAGTGGCAAATACAACAAGCTTTGTTGCGGAAAGCTCCTTTGCAAGCTCATAAACGCGTGATTTACCGTCTGAATCAAGATTGGCAGTTGGTTCGTCCCAGATAATCAGTGCCGGTGAGTGAATAACCGAAAAGATCAGTTTAAGCCTTTGCTTCATGCCTGAAGAATATGCTTTAACCGGATCTTTCCTTCTTGGCCAGAGAGTGAATCGGTCAAGCAGAGCCTTGAAATTATTATGATCCGGGCGGAGACCTCTGATTTTCATGGAAATTTCCAGATTCTCAAGAGCAGAAAATTCATCATATAAATAAACATAAGGTGATGCAAACCCGACAACTGAATACACATCATTCTGTTGTACTTCTTTTCCGTCAATATAATGTTTTATTGTGCCTGAAGACTGAGTAAGGAGTCCGGCAATAACTTTAACGAGTGTTGATTTTCCTGATCCGTTAGGACCTGCAATGCCTGCGAGTCCGGGGGTGTCCCTTCTGAAGTTAATTTTATCAAAAATTATACGGCTGCCAAATACTTTGGTCAGGTCTGATATTTCTATCGAGTACTTATCATTCATTAATATAGACGAACTTTCCTTTTTTCTGAAAATCTCCTGAAGACAAAAAATAAATATAAACACCCGAAGCCAGATTAAGATCAATTATTTTAAATGGAAGAATGCTTTCAGCACCTGCGGGAATCTCTACCGATGATCTGAAAATCTCATCCATCGATGAAGAATAGATATATAAATCTGCCTGAGAAACTGATGCCTGACTTATGTTAAAGTAAATATAACCGTTCGGGTTAGCGGATTCTCTGAACGGGGAAGGATAAACATCAGCCATTTTATCTGAGACAGGAGTCCCGGTTGAATCAGCAAGTTTGTTATTAAGAATACTCCGGCCGGCAAAAAATGAAAGATTATATGCCGAAGAACTTTGCCAGTATCCCTCAGCAATTTTAGAAGAACCCGCCGCATCATAGTTGAAAAGTGTGTAACTGTACCTGGCATCATTATCCGGAGTGTTAACCGCCGAGTTTACGTCTTCACGGGTTATTATCTTTATCAGAGAATCATTGCCGCCGGTAATCAGAATAAAACTGTTACTCAGTGGTTTCAGATTTAAATCCATTGAAAGCACCGGTGGCGTAAAATTAAATGAAGCAAAATTTCTTAAGCGCGGAAATTTAGCAGCATCAGCAAAGTATCTCCCCGGAATTGTTCTGTAACCGCTGAAAAAAGTCCATACTCCGAATTCTGCCAGTTCCTTTTTGAAAGAAGAACCAATAAGCAGCAGACTCTCGGAGATTGATAAAAGTGCGCGTGTGGTTCTGAAAAACTCCCATTGACGTTTAATAAGCGAGTATGAGAATTTCTGAGCCAGAAACAAATTCCAGATCGCCAGATTGTAACCGGAATTATCACTGAACTGCCTGTAAGTAGCATTCAGATACTCGGGCAGATAATTAATATAATCATTAACAGCAGGAAAAACTTCCTCTTCAAGGGCAGTGGAGGTCAGTTCATGAAAGAAAATATCTGACGCCCTGAAAACATAATTACCGATCTGAATTGCATGGTGAAGTTCATGAGCGGCTGTAACCCTTGCGGCGTCTGTTCCCGTGGTGGGAAATCCCGCAAAATCATTTTCTATCCGGATATAACTTGTGTACCTGCTGCTGCCGGGAGTGATTTCATTTTCAGGAACGGTTTCTCCGTATATCGATCCCAGATTAACAATATAAATATCATACCAGATATCACCGTCTGAAGGAGGGGCAGGAAACCCCAGGTAATTTACTTCGTAACTGAACGCAGAATCAAATGCCGATGCCAGATCATCTACGGAATAAAACGGACGGTTAATACCTGTGGTATCATAGTGGATTCTGAAAATTCCTGAAGGAGAGATAATGGATTTCTGAAGATTATCTCTTGTAACCGATAGAGGTTTTGTAAGTTCTCCCGCATTTATCTTTTCTGCCAGATGACTTAACCCGCATTTTATCAGTGGCTGTCCGTTCGTGAAAGCGGTTATAAAAAAAGAAAATATTAAGATGAAAAGAAATGATCTCATTATCTTTTTATTGTGATTCCTTCAATAAAAGAGTTTACCGCACAATAAACCTTGCCTCCCTCAGGTGATGATGCAAATGTAAACGAGTCAGTGTTATTATTAATGTTCAATGACTGACTTCCGGCGACAATACCGGTGGTATAAAACTGAAGAGTGTAAAGCAGTTTTTCGGATCCTGAAAAGAAATTAAGATTAAAGTAATTAAAATCTGAGAGAGTATAATAAGGCTTAAATCTCAAATTCTGAAATAAAGTTGCCGTGTACCAATCAGTTGGAATCTTTTTTGTTTCGGTTTTTTCAGTCAGAAGCACCAGAGATAATTTAGGGAAAAATGAGATATATCCCCCCGTCTGATTTTTGGCCGAGGAAAGAAGAAAATCTGATACATCACTGCCGTGAGCGCCATTACCGGAAAAAGTTTTTTTGGTTTTACCTCCTGAGAACTCATAAAAGAACACCGAATAGTCATTTTGATTAAAGACAGTATAATAAACATTAAAGTCATGGTCAATCTGGCCGGAATTTACCCTGCTGTTAAACAGATCATACTTCTTTTCCGATACTTTTTTGTTATCAGTTGAAAACACTGAAAGAGAGGTCTTTTTACCATTGGAGTGAAGTACTGCCACGAGAGGTTTATTATCTTTTATCTCTGCCTTAACGTCTATAATATTTCCCTCGGTGTATATAAATTTTCTTGTAAACAATGAACTGCTTCCGTTGAACTGCAGGAGGTTAAGCAGCTGCCCGCCCATGTTATAAAGTATAAAATACTTATTATACTTATCAATTTCAACGGGATAGATTCGGTTATAAGTATTCAGCAGGGTAAAATTTGTTATTACTCTTGGTATGTAATTTCTGTCATTTATTATAATGCCGAGAGTTTTGTTCAGATTATCAACTGCAACAAAATCTTTGATTCCGTCAAAACCGATATCAACAGACGTTACAAATTCCGGATTTGATCCCGTTGCAAAATCAAAAAGCCTGTCATTTTTATCTGCTGTGGAAAAACCGGTCAGTTGGCCGTTTATATTAATTACGAAGAGAGTTCTAAGCTTTTCGTCATATTCAATTGAGGCATTACCTTGTCTTGTTGATAAAGTCATCTCCTCATGAAAAGTATTAAGGCTTTTCCGGTAAGCAACCTTCACCAGGCCGGTGAAAGTGTCAAGCCATGCAAGATCGGTCAGCTTATCGTTATTTAAGTCTGCGGCTATAAAGTCTTTGGGAAATGTAACAGTGGAAAGTGTGATTCTGTTTTTATATGTTCCTTCAAAATCCCCGGTTAATATACTTATCCCCTCAGAACCTGAACAGATGATATCCTCAAAACCGTCACCGTTGAAATCATCTGTTTTTATTTTCTCGACGGGTTTGGAAAATTTTATTGATCTTTTATTAGTGAAAGTACCGTTACGCTCATTGTAATAGAAGGAAAGAAAGTTGGCGGAAAGATCAAAAGCAACAAAATCAGGATAAGAGTCTTTGTTAAGATCAATAAACTCTGCCGAGGAATATGCAGTGTTTTCTGTGATGCTGTTTCGGATTATGCGGTCTCCGCTGAAATAAAAAATACTGACCCCGTTAAATCCGGGTCCGGAAACCAATGCAGAATAAAAGCCAGATCCCGGTATTATGACTGCAGCAGAAACAACATCAGGCGAGGTTGTAAGTTTAAGTTCGGCTTTGCGTATAAAATTATCACTTTTATCCTGAGTTATATATGATATTGTTTTATAAGTTCTTGAAACAAAGTAATATCCTGTTTCACCTGTTTTAAGCGGAAATGATGACGCATCGGAAACAAAGGAGGGTAGTTTCTTATAATCCGGGTTTGCATAGCTGTTTTTATAGAGCAGAATGCCCTTTGCGGCGGAGTTTATCCCGAAAAGAGAATATGAACCTGACGGAGTATTCCGGTAAGAAAAAAGCCTGTCATATCCCTTATCAATTTTTATCTCAGTTATTTTTCCGAATCCTTTAACAGGAATCTGGGCATATGCGGGTACGGCAAAAATAACGAGAAGAAATAGCATTACATCAGGTAAAGTCTTTATTCTGAAGGCGTAACATTCTTCTCTTATCTGCTTCTTCGTATCTTCTCTTTTCATCTTCGGTTTCAGGAATAACTTTTATTGCTTCAACCGGGCGACCCTCAGAGTTTATAGCCACAAACGTAAGGTATGCGGAATTAGTGTGTTTCTTTTTACCTCCGGCAAAAGTCTCGGAGAAAATTTTAACTCCGATTTCAAGAGAGGATCTGAAAACCCTGTTTACTGAAGCAACCAAAGTTACCACATCACCTAACTTTATCGGGTGATGAAAATCAATTTTATCAACTGAGGCAGTTACACAGACGGTGTTTGCGTGCCTTGATGCGCAGAGAGCGGCACAAATATCTATCCAGTACATCAGTTGTCCCCCGAGCAGATTTCCGAGCGGGTTTGTGTGGTTAGGCAGAACAAGCTCTGTCATAGTGACTTCCGATTCGGAAACCTTTTTAGCCGGTTTATCTGACATATATTTACTGATTATTGATAGCTGTTTTCAAACGTTCAACGGATGAATAATTAGAATCATCCTTGTATTTGCTGAGGAAAATTTCAATTTCCTTAAGAGCTTCACTGTTTCTTCCCTTAGCATTGAGGATCACGATTTTTCTGTAAGAAGCCTGAGGCGCAAACTTGGTGTCATGATAAACTTCGGTTACAAGGTTGTAATATTTAAGAGCCGCAGTGTAATACTCCATTTTTTCATAAATAAGACCATCCTCATAGCTCTTAAGAGCGAGTTTCTCATTCAGTATTTTAATCTTTTTCTCTGCATCATCCACTCGTTTATCGAGAGGGAAAAAATCTATAAATGCCTGAAATTCTTCAATTGCCTTTTCCGTGTATTTCTGATCAAGCGTATAATGAGGAGAAAGCTTATAATAGCAATCAGCCAGCATAAACTGACACTCAGGGACGAACTCGGAAGTGGGGGTATTGCTGATCAGCTTGGAGAACTCATAAGCACCAAGCAGGTATTCTCCTCTGTGATAACGGCTCATCCCGAGCAAATACTGGGCATCATCAGCAAATACAGAACCGGGATACTGGAGAATAAAAGCTTCAAATTCAAGGGCAGCCTCAAAATAAGCTTCATCATCATAGTAAGCTTTTGCATAGTTAAAACGTTCTTCGGGACCCATGGCGGCTTTATCAACTGAAGAAGAACAGCCTGCCAGCAGCATGAGAGCGGCAGTTAATAACAGATATAATTTTTTGTGCATAATGTGCATAAATATTCTAAAAAATTTCAGCCTTAAATTTACGTTATTATTTCCTTTTGTTAAAGGCATTTATTCCCCTTTTGACGGATGATAATGTCAGTTGGCACGGATAAGGAAAAATGCAGCCACAAGAGATGCCAGAGATCCGATTATCAGAACGGGTTCAAAAATTCCGTCAAAAAGCGGCGGATCAGGCATTTCGCCCCTGAGTCCGAAATCATTTGCGCGTACCGATGCGCGGTATTCCTTAAGTGTGACGGTATCGGTTTTACTAATACTGAACTCCCGCTGCTTTAAATTGCCACCCGAGGCTACAGACCAGGAGCCGCCGATCTCAAATTTTCTTTCAACCAGGTAATCACCAAATATGGATGACTTAAAAACCTCTCCGTGTGTGAAGCCTGCAAACATAAGTGTGTAACTGATTTCATTGCCGGTTTCAGCTTCTCCTGAAGTAAGCGGTGAAAGTTCATCAGTAATTGTGTTTTCAAAAAGATTGAGATCTCCCGCAAAAGCTGTTCTGAGTGTAAATCCTTTTTTCCCTGCTGCTTCAGACTTAATCTGACCTGCAGATTCAGTAACCATTTCAGTGAATACCGAAACGGGATACTTCTGCCCGGGTACCTCAGAGATGAAGAGTAAAACCATCAGGGGAATAAAAAATCTGTTTCTCAAAATGTGAAGCCGTTGAATATGTGGAAATGTAAAAAGAAATATAAAACGAAAAAGCCGGATCTTAAAATGATCCGGCTTTCTGAAAGTTTTAAGCTCTGCCTGCTGAGAGTTCTCTCAGCCTTTTGATTCTTTCTTCAACAGGGGGATGTGTAGAGAAGAGTTTAGTGATACCGCCTCCGCTGAGCGGATTTATGATAAACATATGTGCGGTTGCAGGCCCTGCAGAATGAATAGGATGATCCATATTCATGTTGTGAAGTTTTGCAAGTGCAGAGGCAAGAGCCATAGGATTTCCTGCGATTTTTGCCCCGTCACGGTCAGCTATATACTCACGGCTTCTTGAAATAGCAAGCTGAAGCATTGTTGCGGCTATGGGAGCAATGATTATCAGTACAAGACTGCCTATAAGTCCGCCGTTATCATCGTCATCACTTCTTCCGCCGAAGATCATTGCCCACTGAGCCATATTAGCTATCATGGTAATTGCACCTGCAAAGGTTGCGGCAACAGAGCCGATCAGAATATCCCTGTTTTTAACATGGGCAAGCTCGTGACCGATTACTGCTTCAAGCTCCTGGTCATTGATAAGACGCAGAATTCCGGTAGTTACGGCAACTGCCGCATGTTTAGGATTTCTTCCCGTTGCAAAGGCATTCGGGGTTTCATTATTCATTACATAAACTTTAGGCATTGGAAGATTTGCATTTCTGGCAAGTCTCTCAACCATCATGTATAGTTTGGGTGCGCTGCCTGCATCAACCTGGCGGGCACCATACATTGAAAGAACTATTTTATCAGAGAACCAATAGCTTCCGAAGTTCATCATAACTGCTATGCCTAATCCGATAATCATTCCCATGTTTCCGCCAAGCAGATTGCCGATGAAGACAAACAGAGCGGTCATCAACGACATAAAAAATACTGTTTTAAGCGAATTCATCTTTTTTTATCTCCTCGTTATAAAATCTTTTAATATTAATTCTTACAAAATCTGAATTATTAAAGTTCACTATTCATAATTACAAGATAATTTTAACGGCAGACCTTTCAATACAATTTGATGTATGCAATAAGTAAAAGTTTCTGATTGTAAGTTCAGAAAACGTGAACGGATTCAAAAATGATTTCATGCCGGCCATTCAGAAATTTTTTCACTGAACACACCAAAATAAGTATCTCTCAAAAAATGAGTCAACTATTAAAAATGAATAAACCCAACATATTTAATTAATAAACATTTTTTCCGTATTTAAGGTTATAGATGGGAATTATGCTTAAATTATATGTTCGCATTTTTTGAATTCAGTCAGGTAAAGAGAAGAACCGTACAACGGAACCATTGATGTCAGATAAAAGAAAAGTAAAAGAACAGAAAATTGTCGTAAAAGGCGCCAGAGAAAATAATTTAAAGAATATAGACGTTGAAATACCTGCCGGTAAACTTGTGGTGGTTACGGGAGTAAGCGGCAGCGGCAAATCATCGCTTGTTTTTGACACTATTTACGCTGAGGGACAGAGAAGATATGTTGAAAGCCTTTCATCATACGCCCGTCAGTTTCTCGAAAGAATAGATAAACCCGATGTTGATCTGATCACGGGAATTTCACCGGCGGTATCTATAGAACAGAAAACCGTTTCGAGGAACACCCGTTCCACGGTCGGTACCACAACAGAAGTCTATGATTATCTCAGACTTCTTTATGCGCGCATCGGGAAAACCCACTGTTTTTCTTGCGGCAAGGTAGTCGAAAAAGCTTCAACGGGTACTGTATGTGATCACCTTGAAAGCTTAGAAGACGGTACAAGAATTTATCTCGGTTTTCCGATACACAAACATGAGGGACGTTCAATAGCCGAAGAAGTTGAACTGATAAGAAAAAGGGGTTTTTTCAGACTTTTTTTCAATAACACACTTCATGATCTGAATGATGGTGTGGATTTACCGGATACGAAGGAGGGGGTTTATGTAGTTATTGAAAGATTTAAAGTTCAGACCGGAAAAGTAAGAGAAAAGCTTGCTGATTCAATTGAGGTTGCTTTCAAGGAAGGGGAAAACAGAGTTTGCGTGATACTTGCAGACAGCGGTGAAATAAAAGAGTTCAACAAATTTTACGAGTGCTGTGGTATAAGATACGAAGAACCCGAGCCAATATTTTTCTCGTTTAACAATCCGTTCGGTGCCTGCCCCGTCTGTCAGGGATTCAGCAAAACCTACGGCTTTGACCTTGAAAGAATTGTTCCCGACCCACGGCTTTCAATAACTGAAGGCGCAATACACCCCTGGCGCACTCCGAAATTCGAGCATCATAATAATCAGCTTATCAGAATAGCTAAAAAGTATAAAATCCCCGTTGATGTTCCATTTGAAAAACTGACGGATGATCAGATAACCCTGATCAGAAAAGGTGCCGAAAATTATATTGGAATCGACCGATTCTTCGAGGAGATGGAACAGCAGACCTATAAAATGCACATCAGAATATACCTTAGTAAATACAGAGGCTACACTACCTGTAACGCATGCAAAGGTACAAGACTGAGGAGGGAGTCACTGCAGGTTAAGATTGACGGACTTTCAATTGCAGATCTTGTGAAACTCCCAATAAATAAGGCGTTGAAATTTTTTGAGGAGCTCGGGCTGAGCGAATATGAAAACATGATAGCAGAGAGAATTCTTAAAGAGGTGGTAAAACGGCTGACATTCCTTAATGACGTGGGACTAAGTTATCTCACCCTTGACCGCCTGAGCTCCAGTCTTTCCGGCGGTGAGTCACAGAGAATAAATCTTGCCACCGCACTCGGCTCTGCGCTTGTCGGAACGCTTTATGTACTCGATGAACCATCAATAGGTCTTCATCCGCGTGATAACGCGAAACTTATCAAAATTCTTAAAAACCTCAGGGATATCGGCAACTCGGTGTTGGTGGTTGAACATGATTCAGATATGATGAGGAATGCCGATCTCATAATAGATATTGGTCCGCATGCCGGAATTAACGGCGGGAACATAGTGGCGCAGGGTACATTTGATGAAATAATCGCGAATCCCTTATCACTAACGGGGCAGTATCTGAGCGGAAAGAAAAAAATCCCCCTTTTCAGCAGGGAAGAAAAACCAGTAAAAACAGGCGAACTCAATAACATCAGGATTATCGGTGCGAGGGAAAATAACCTGAAGAATATAGATGTTGAAATTCCACTTAATAAATTTGTAGTGATTACAGGAGTCAGCGGATCGGGAAAAAGTACTCTGGTGCATGATGTCCTGTACGGCACAATTGCCAAAAAAATGGGATTCAATATCGAGAAAGTCGGGAAGGCAGACTATGTTCTCGGCTCAGATATGATTGATGAGATTGAAATTGTTGACCAGACTCCGATCGGCAAATCCCCCCGGTCAAACCCTATCAGTTATATAAAAACATTTGATCATATCCGTGATGTCTTTGCGAATACTCCTCAGGCAAAGATGAAGAACTACAAACCGGGATTTTTCTCTTTCAATGTGCCCGGTGGGAGATGCGAAACCTGTCAGGGTGACGGATTCATAAAAGTGGAGATGCAGTTTCTGGCAGATATATATCTTGAGTGTGACGACTGCAAGGGAACGAGGTATAAAAAGGAAGTACGCGAGATTACATTCAGGGGTAAAAACCTTGTCGAAGTTCTGAAAATGACGGTTGCCGAGGCAATCGAGTTCTTTAAGGGATATGAAAAAATCCTTAAAGGACTCAGGGCTCTTTCCGCAGTGGGTCTTGATTACTTACAGCTTGGCCAACCATCTAACACACTCTCAGGAGGCGAGGCACAGAGAGTAAAACTTGCAAACTATATAGCACAGCAGAGCGAAAAGAAGCACACACTTTTTATTTTTGATGAGCCCACCACGGGTCTTCACTTTGATGATATAGCAAAACTTATTAAAAGTTTTTACAAGCTTATTGAAACGGGAAATTCTGTAGTTATCATTGAACATAATCTTGATGTCATTGCGCGGGCAGATCATATTATTGACCTTGGGCCGGAAGCAGGCGAACTTGGAGGAGAAGTTGTTATAACCGGTACACCGCAGGAAGTGGCCGCCTGTGAAGATTCATGGACGGGAAGATATCTTAAAGAGGTGCTTGCCGGGATTTGAGCTGTTTAAGCAGTCTTTTGATTCTCTCTGGCCGGGGTTCCTTTTTTCTGTGACCTGTATTCAATAACCGCAGAAATTATAAGTAAAGCTGCTGCAGCAACATCAGCAATATTCCATACCAACCTGGTGAGAACAATTTTCACAAAGGGCTGAAAAAGCAAAGCAAGACTTGCGCCGATTATAGCCTCCGTTTGTCTGCCCTGTTTGTAAGAATTGTATGCAATAAAACTAAACACTGCCAGTGCAGCCAGCCTTACAAACTGGTAATAACCGTAAGGCATGTCAAAAAGGCATAAGAGTAATAATGCTGCAAGAATAAGTTTTATTTTAAGTCCCATATTTTATACTCCCGGTGAAATGGTTAAATTTTCTCCTGAATGGTGTTAATGAGTTTTTACTGATAATGCCTGCTTTAATCTGTAATAGTATTTTTGCATTAAGAGCATTTCCCTGATCTCAGAAGCGG